>JAYVBU010000027.1:0-2016 GCA_043750335.1 Betaproteobacteria bacterium
GGCAAGGGCATTTTGCAACTTGCTCCGTTGACCGGCGGCAGCGTGCAATTTGAAGGTAAGGAACTCACGCGCCTGACACGTTCGCAATTGCGAACGCAACGCAGCGCGTTCCAAATCATTTTTCAGGACCCCTTTTCTTCGCTTGATCCGCGCATGGTGGTTGCCGAAATTTTAGAAGAAGGCATGCGCGCCTTGAATGTCGGCGCAAATGAATTGGAGCGAGCACAGCGCATTGATCGTTTGTTGGAAGAAGTGGGTCTCGCTGCCGATAGCAAATATCGTTACCCGCATGAGTTTTCGGGTGGACAACGTCAGCGCGTGGCGATTGCCCGTGCCTTGGCGGTGAATCCCCGGCTCATCGTGTGTGATGAACCGACCAGCGCGCTTGATGTATCGGTGCAAGCGCAGATTTTGAATCTACTGCGCGGCCTACAACAATCGCATCAACTCTCTTATCTCTTCATTACGCATAACATCTCAGTAGTGGAGTATCTCGCGCACGACGTCGCGGTGATGTATCTGGGCCGTATTGTCGAGCACGGCCCGGTTGAATCAGTATTGCGCGACCCCAAACATCCCTACACGCAAGCGCTGTTGTCGGCTGTGCCGATGATCGAAAAAGAGAGTGGGCGCGAGGTGATCCACCTGCAAGGCGAGTTGCCATCGCCATCCCATCCACCCTGCGGCTGTCATTTTCATCCGCGCTGCCCCCATGCCATGCCGGTGTGCAGCGAGCGTTATCCCGATGAAACGGCATTCGGCGAGCAAGTGGTGCGGTGTTATTTGTACGAGAAAAAAGTTTAAAAAAAGCGCTGCGGCGGGCCCAGAGATCGTGGACCGTTGGGGTGTGGGTTAACCGTTTTTGGCCAGCAGGATGGTGACTTTATCGCCCGGATGCAAACGCCTTTTGGCGGTGAGTTTGTTCCAGCGCAGGAGATCGTCGAGATCGACATCGAAGCGTTGGGCGATGGAATATAGCGTATCGCCACGGCGCACGGTGTATTGCTTATTAACGGGTGCAGTTTTGGCGGCGCGCGGTGATTCTTTCGCTGGCGCTTTAGCAGTCGTAATTTTTGCTTCGTTACGCGCTGCTTTTTCAATCGGGCCGACGTTCAGTTTTTGATTGAGCGCGATCCGGTTGGATTTCAGATTGCTCCACACTTTTATTTGTTCAGCTTTCACGCCATGGCGTTTAGCGATGGAGACAAGCGTATCGCCACGACGCACAGTATAGATGGGGCTATTTTCTGGTGGCGATGATTCGGTTTTAATCTCGGTGAAATTGGCGGTGTCGAGTTTAGCGCTGCTGCTGCCGGGCACTAACAATATTTGATTACTGGCCAAGCGACCGCTTTTGAGTTTGATACCGTTTGCGTCTTTCAATCGTGCGCTGGAAATGCCGTAGCGATTGGCGATTGAGTCGAGCTTTTCGCCGCGCTTGGCCTGATAAGGCTGCCACGACACCAGGGGCTTGTCGTAATTTTCCAGATTAAAAGCGAAGACTTCGGCCTTATCCACGGGTAGCAGCAAAGTGACCGGCTGTTTAACCTGAATTACCGGGCGGTTGTAATGTGGGTTCAGCGAGGTAAATTCATCCAGCGTGGTGTCAGATAATTTTGCAGCAAGCGCCACGTCAATATGCTGGTTGAGCGTGATTTGCGCGAAATAAGGCTGGTTGGGGACGACGCCCAAGTCGATGCCAAAGTCGTTAGGCTTGGCGATCAGGTTTTTTATTGCCATGAGCCGCGGTACATATTGCCGTGTTTCTTTCGGCATGTGCAGACTCAAATAGTCAGTAGGCTCGCCGCGTTTGGCATTCTTGGCAATCGCCCGCGACACGGAGCCTTCGCCCCAATTGTAAGCAGCCAGCGCCAGCTCCCAATTGCCAAACATGCCGTGTAATTTTTGCAGATAGTCGAGCGCCGCATCGGTCGCGGCAATGACGTCGCGCCGATTATCTACCCACCAATTCTGGCTCAAGCCGAAATGGCGACCGGTAGAGGGGATAAATTGCCA
>JAYVBU010000028.1:0-4564 GCA_043750335.1 Betaproteobacteria bacterium
AGGAATGCGCCCTCCTCCAAACCTAACATGACTTGCTCGCCCACTTGGGCATTGATCGGGTTGTTTACTTGGAGTGCTTTGGGCTGCTGGCTGAAAAGACGGGTCAACACCGCTGTCGAACAGCCCGAGGTGTTGCAATGGCCGCTGCCGCAACTACCGCCTGCTTCTGCTTCGACATAGGTGATGCCCTGTTCAATTTTCACAATGAGCGCTTGGGTTTCCAGCATGATTATTTGCGGTAGGAAACCGCATCTCCGATTTGCATGACGGTGGCGGCGGGCACTTCGCCCAATACTTTTATTTGGTACTCACCCACTTTGCGTGAATAGACATTCAGCGCGCCCTGCTGCGATAGGCCATACATCGTTTTATCCGATATGGGTTCAATAAAGACTGAAGCTGCCGCCAGCCCGTCAGAGAAAACAATATGATTGACCGGCATGCTGGCGCCGGGGAGCACCCGTTTCATTTCGGTTAACTTTTTAAATCCGGGCGGGGCGGCACTGACTTCCCAGCCTGAATCAATTGGCAAGGCTTGCGTACTTCCCTCGCCGGTGGAACGGACGAGGCGCTTGCCTTTGAGTTCGGGTTTAAGCTCGCTGCGATCAATGGGGCCGCCAATTTTTATTTGGGTAAAAGCGAATTGATCGACAATCTGCTTCTTATCGCTCCAGGTGCTGGCCTTCAGCAGTAAGCCGGTTTGCGTGTCTGCCCAGAGTTGGTGACCATAGCGAAAGGGGTCTTTGGGCGAGAGAAAAATCACTTGGCAATCGCGTCCCGCCACCCGCTCCAGCCCGCCCAATTTGATATCGTAAAAGTCGCCAAGCCCCGCGATTTGCGGTGGCAGTAGCGCAGGGAAAGACTTTTTCGCGCGGTGGCGATCCACCATCACGGTGATTTCATCCGACATGAAACAATACACTTCGTCGTTGTTGCGATATATTTTGCGTGGACGGCCATCCAGCGTCACTAATTTTTCGTGTTCGCCAGCGGCATCTTTTAAATGGGTAATGCGCGAGGTTTCGACTTGTTGGCCATGCTGGTAAATGAAATTGCCAGAATAATTCAATTGCTGTGCGGCGTTACTAATGCGCTGCAACCAAGCCATCGCATCCTCAGGAGGGCTATCCGCAGCAGTGGCCACCATGGAGACCACTAGCAGCATCCAAGTAGCCCATAGCTGTTTCATCGAGCAGTTTCCTGAAGTTCAGACACGGTGCGCACATAAGCCGGGATGCCCTCCATGGCGTAACTGGGAGAAAACTCCTGGTGCGCGAGCAAATAGGGGTTAGAAACAACGCGAGAAAACTGGACGAGATCATGCTTGTTCACGGCAGTGGATGGCTGTGCGATGGCTACTTGCTGCGCGATGGCCGCAGGCGTTGGCGTTTGTGCAATCGTCACATCCGCCTGGCTTACCCGGGTCATTTGCCATGACAGAACACCCACTAAGCTGACCGCCGCGAGCGAGGCGGCCAGCGGCATGGCATACGCGGGTGTGCGTGATTTTCTGGCATGCGGCGCGAGGACGGTAGGTTCTTTTGCGAGCATCTGTGACAATTTGTCGGTGAAATCAAGCGATAACTGTGGCGACTTACGCATCGCATCACCTAATACATGATAGATAACCCAGGCACGATCCTGGCCTTTATCCGTTTTCATGGTGATGATTTGGCGTGCTGCTTCGTTAGGTGAAAGCTCGCCATCCATGAGGGCTGAAATTTTTTCGTTCATGATTACCATCTCCGATCAAGGCTGGTGTCCAGCAAGGGGCGTAATTTTTCTGCGACCGCCTCGCGTGCGCGAAAAATACGCGAGCGGACGGTGCCGATAGGGCAATTCATCACCTGAGCGATATCTTCATAGCTCAAGCCTTCCATCTCGCGCAAGGTGAGCGCGGTACGCAGTTCTTCAGGCAGGGCGGCGACTGCCGCATTCACGGTGTCGCCGATCTCCCGTGTAAGCAATGTGGCTTCGGGGGTGTTGAGATCATGCAGTTGCCCGGCGTCTTCAAACGACTCTGCCTCTTCGATATCAAATTCGGTGCTGGTGGGTGCGCGGCGACCACGGGCCACCAGAAAATTCTTGGCGGTGTTGATGCCGATGCGATACAGCCAAGTATAAAATGCACTCTCTCCCCGGAATGAGGGTAAGGCGCGATACGCTTTGATAAAGGCTTCTTGTGACACGTCTTCGACCTCCGCTGCGTCGCGAATAAAGCGCGACAACAGCCTAGCCAGCTTGCGCTGGTATTTGACGACCAAAAGCTCGAAAGCATGTTTGTCGCCAGCTTGCGCACGCTCGACCAGAACTTGGTCGATTTCTCGTTCTCCCATGCGGGGCCGTTCCGGTTTGGTGGTTGATGGGGCAATCGCCCCAATAGGTAAATCGTTTAGAAGGCCCAAATTATACCGTCTCTATTAAATATACGGGAACGTAAGTCAATGCCTATCTAAAAGACCAGCCGATACATCGAGAGTTCACTTAATATTGCTTTTAGTCTGCATGTTATTATCAAAGCGCGTTTAACGAATTGAAAATATGTCCCATTCTTTCGATGTCCTCATTGTTGGTAGCGGCTTGGCGGGTCTGACGACTGCTCTGCATCTTGCCGATCAGCGCCGGGTTGCGGTCATTACCAAGCGCCACCTATTGGATGGCGCGAGCGATTGGGCGCAGGGCGGCATCGCCGCCGTGTTGGCGAATGACGATTCCATTGAGGCGCATGTCCAGGACACCTTAATCGCTGGCGCTGGCCTATGCGATCAGGAGATCACTCGACACATCGTGTCGCAGGGGCGCGCATCCATTCAATGGCTGATCGATCAAGGTGTGCCCTTTACCCGAGACAACGCCAACGCCACGGGATATCACCTCACGCGAGAAGGCGGCCATAGTCAGCGCCGCGTGATTCATGCGGCAG
Source organism: Betaproteobacteria bacterium (assembly GCA_043750335.1). Taxonomy (GTDB): domain Bacteria; phylum Pseudomonadota; class Gammaproteobacteria; order Burkholderiales; family Thiobacteraceae; genus RBG-16-58-11. Next base: position 2,924 of record JAYVBU010000028.1, read on the forward strand.
ACGCCACGGGCCACGCAGTGCAAAGCACGCTGGTCGAACGCATTAAATCTCATCCCAATATCACCTTGTTCGAAGCGCACATTGCGATTGACCTCGTAACTGACGCCAAACTCAACCGTCCTGGCAAGCGTTGTTATGGGCTCTATGCGCTGGATAAAAATTCGGGGCGGGTACTGACCTTTTCCGCACAACATACGGTCTTGGCCAGTGGCGGCGCGGGCAAGGTGTATCTCTACACCACCAACCCTGATGTGGCGACTGGTGATGGGATTTCAATGGGCTGGCGCGCGGGTTGCCGGGTGGCGAATATGGAATTCATCCAGTTTCATCCGACCTGCTTGTATCACCCGCACGCTAAGTCTTTTCTCATCACCGAAGCGGTGCGCGGCGAAGGCGGTCTCCTCACCTTGGCCGATGGCAGCCGCTTTATGCCTGAGCATGATGCGCGCGCCGAGCTTGCCCCACGTGATGTGGTGGCGCGCGCCATTGACTATGAGATGAAGAAGCGCGGCATGGATTGTGTCTATCTGGACATTTCGCACAAACCCGCCGCCTTCGTGCGCGAGCACTTTCCTAACATTTATGAGCGCTGCAAAGGCTTGGGCATTGATATCACGCGCGCACCGATCCCGGTGGTGCCTGCCGCGCATTACAGCTGCGGCGGTGTGGTAACCGACAAACAAGCGCGCACGGATGTAACAGGCTTGTATGCCGTGGGTGAAGTGGCGTTTACCGGCTTGCATGGCGCAAATCGCTTGGCGAGCAACTCTTTGCTCGAATGTTTAGTCATGGGGCGCGCTGCTGCGCAGGATATTTTGGCACAAAGCACTTTGCCACTACCCGCCCTGCCCGCCTGGGATGAAAGCCGCGTCACCGATGCGGATGAGGAAATCGTCATTGCCCATAACTGGGATGAGCTGCGGCGTTTCATGTGGGATTATGTCGGCATCGTGCGCACCAATAAACGTTTGGAACGCGCGCTGCACCGGATTGATCTGCTGAAGGAAGAAATCAACGAGTACTACCGCAACTTCCGCGTCAGCAACGATCTTTTGGAATTGCGTAATCTGCTGCTGACGGCAGAATTAATCGTGCGCTGTGCGATGGCAAGGCATGAGAGTCGGGGTTTGCATTTTAGCCGCGACTACCCAGAAAAGCGGGCGAGTGCAGAAAATACAGTGCTTGTTCCAGGTTCTGCTTAATGCGATTTTTTGCCGCAGACTTTTTTTAAACGCGCCCCGCCCAACCCGCACTGGCTTCCGCTTCAACCCCGCTACCCACGCGCCATTTCAGCCAGACACGCAATTGTCGAAACAGCTCGGCTTCTACTGCATCTGGCAAGATAAGAAGGGTACGCACGCGCCAACTGGCATTGGGTTTGAGCAATATGATGGTGAGATAGGGGGCGACAAAACTACTCCCGAGTACGCGCGCTTCTCGCGTTTCGCCGCGCCGCGTTTGTATCCAAGCGCCGCCTTCGCGGTCGCATTGCAACTCGACAATGCTGGATGCGCGAATGCGCCATGCTTCGCGCGCCAGATACAAGCCCAGGCTCGTGACAAGCATCGCGCATAAAAACAGTTTCAACCAAATAGAAATCGGCACGATCAGCACACAGGCTGCGGCGGCAAAATGTGCAAC
>JAYVBU010000029.1:0-9878 GCA_043750335.1 Betaproteobacteria bacterium
ATAATGAAGGGGCCATTGGCGCGGCTGCACAGGGCCTTGGCGCAATTCATGCTCGATACGCACACACAAGAACATGGCTACACCGAAGTCTATGTGCCGTATCTGGTGAATGGCGACAGCATGCGTGGCACGGGGCAATTGCCGAAATTTGAGACCGATCTCTTCGCCGTTCAAAAAAACGAGAGCGAAAAGTTGTATCTCATCCCCACCGCCGAAGTACCCTTAACCAATATGGTGCGTGACACCATTATCGCGGCTGAGGACTTGCCCCTGAAATTTGTGTCGCACACGCCGTGCTTTCGTTCAGAGGCAGGCTCTTATGGCCGCGACACGCGCGGTATGATTCGCCAACATCAATTCGATAAAGTGGAGCTGGTGCAGATTGTTCAGCCTGAACAGTCTTATGCAGCATTGGAATCGTTGTTGGGGCATGCCGAGGCGATCCTAAAAAAACTCGGCTTGCCCTATCGCGTGATGGCATTGTGCAGCGGCGATATGGGATTTTCTGCCGCTAAGACTTACGATATTGAAGTCTGGTTGCCAGCGCAGAATACCTACCGTGAAATTTCCTCGTGCAGCAACTTTGAAGCCTTTCAGGCACGTCGCATGCAGGCACGCTATCGAAACGAAAAAAACAAACCAGAAATAGCGCATACGCTAAATGGCTCGGGTCTGGCGGTGGGGCGTACCTTGGTGGCGATATTGGAGAACTATCAGAATGCGGATGGCAGCGTGACCATTCCTGACGTGCTGTGGCCCTATATGGGCGGCGTCGAGCGAATTAAAACTTAGTTTTTGCGACCTTGGTTTTCTTTGCGGGCTCGGTTTTTTTTTGAGGGTCAGGCATTGAGAAATAAGGCCGATACGGCTTCTCGAATTTCACCAGAATGTCGTAGTAAGTACGAATATTCTCTGTAAATATCACCGGCTCGCCCCCACGCGCATAACCATGCTTCAGCGTCGAATGATGTACAACATTGGAGAGTAAAGGCAGGGTTTTTTTCAGATCTGGCCAGACATTGGGATTCAGTCCCTGGCGTTGCGCCAGCACACGCGCATCCTCAAGATGGCCATACCCCACGTTATAACTCGCGAGCGCTAACCACGTGCGGTCGGGTTCTGCTACACGGTTTGGCATTAATTCTTGCATATTTAAAAAATATTTTGCGCCTGCGATGATACTTTCTTTAGGGTCTAAGCGATCAGTTACACCCATTTCATCTGCCGTTTGTTCGGTCAACATCATGATGCCCCGCACATTGGTGGGCGAGGTAGCGAGTGGATCCCACTTCGATTCTTGATAACCCAAGGCGGCGAGTAGTCGCCAGTCGATGCCGGTGATGTCTTGCGCTTCGTAAAACAACGCGCGGTATTTCGGTAGCACCGTATTCATTTTTTCAAGAAAATTAATTACGTCGGCCGGCTCTAGGCGCTCGATATGGCCGTAATAGCGATCCTGCAAAAGTTTTAGTGTTCCATCGCGCTGAATTTTTGCGAAGAACTGAATGGACTTTTTATACAGCCAGGCATCGCCGTCTTTGGGGAACGCCCAACCAAGGTATTCCGGGCGACCAATATCAAACGCGACTGCTAATTCCGGATGAAAATTCTGAGAGAGTTTGACGATGTGCGAATCCGCAACGACATAGTCGATCTCTCCCGCAGCCAGTTGCGCGAGCAAATCCTCGGAGGTTTGATCTTTGGATTCAACCCAGCGTAAATCCAGAAATTTACGTTTCGCCAGATTTAACTGGTTTACGTAGCTGGTTCCAGCCACCACGGTTATTTTTCTGCCGATCAAATCTTCCATACCGTCGGGTTTGGTATGCGCCAGGTTGTAAATGACCTGTTGTTGCACAGCCTGGTAGGCCGTGCTGAACAACAGCCGCATTTTGCGATCATCGGTAATCGTGATGCCAGCGGCCGCAAAATGTGCTTGACCAGACGTGACTTTTGGCAATATGTGCTGGAATTGATTGGTCACGATGAAATTGACTTTAAATCCGAGTTCCTTGGCGAATAGCATGACTAAATCATGCTCAAGGCCAGCGTGCTCTTCATGGGCATTTTCGTAATAAGTTGTCGGGCCATTGTGCGTTACAACAGTTAATTCATGGCTCGTGCGCGCAGGCGGAATAGGTTTCCCGCTTCCATCACAGGCAGAGAGCAACGCACACAAAAATAGGATTATCAGAACCCGCATCACATGAGTTTGGCGAACGAAACGAATTTTGTCCATGTCGTCCGGTGAAATGTAGGGGCGCTTCTGATAGAATCGCGCCCTTCGGAGAGGTGGCAGAGTGGTCGAATGTACCTGACTCGAAATCAGGCGTACGGTTTTCCGTACCGTGGGTTCGAATCCCACCCTCTCCGCCAAATAAAAATGGGAGCCACTAGGCTCCCATTTTTATTTGGCGGGTCATACCTTTGCACTAGGGTTTTGGTTTTCGGCCAAAATTTTTGGCCCAAGGAGATGCGATACAATCCCCCTGGTTTCAGCATTAATCCTGGTAAGCCTATGAACGCCTCCTGCACCGTACCCCCCGGTATCGCTTCTCGTTGCGATGTGCTGGTCATTGGCGGCGGACCTGCGGGCGCCACTGCTGCTGCCTTGCTGGCTGAGCGGGGCTACTGCGTGACCTTGCTGGAAAAAGCGCATCATCCGCGTTTTCATATCGGTGAATCGTTGCTCCCGGCCAATCTGCCGCTGTTGGAAAAGCTGGGCGTGGCAGATGCAGTCAAGGCAATCGGGATGGAAAAATGGGGTGCAGAATTTGTCTCACCCTGGCATGCGCACAGGCAAGCGTTTGAATTTGCCGACGCTATGGATAAAACGATGCCCATGGCCTACCAGGTGCGCCGTGCCGAGTTCGATGAAATCCTGATTCGCAACGCCAGCCGTAAAAACGCGCGAGTGGTAGAAGGATGCACGGTGCAGGACGTGCATTTTTTGCCCGATAATGGCGGCGCAAATGTGTTTGCCCTTCACGAGGATGGCCTCATCGAAACCGTGCATGCGCGCTTCGTGATGGATGCCTCGGGTCGCGATACTTTTCTCGGCAATCGTTTTAAAACCAAGCAGCGCAACGTAAAACACAATAGCACTGCGCTCTACGCGCACTTTGCTGGTGTCCAGCGCAATGCGGGCAAGGCCGCTGGTAACATCACGATCTATTGGTTCGAGCATGGCTGGTTTTGGTTTATTCCGCTGGCCGATGGCGCAACAAGTGTGGGCGCGGTGACTTGGCCGTACTATCTGAAGACGCGCAAAAAAAAACCGCTCGATCAATTTTTTCAAGAAACCATTGCGCTGTGCGCGCCGTTGCGCGAGCGGTTTCAGGACGCACACGCGATTACGCCGGTAGAAGCCACGGGTAATTTTTCTTACGCGTGCAAGCATACGCATGGCAGTAATTATCTGTTGCTGGGCGATGCTTACGCTTTTATTGACCCTGTGTTTTCATCGGGTGTGATGCTGGCCATGCAAAATGCCTTTGCGGGTGCGGATGCTGTCGATACCTGTCTGCGCTATCCGATTCAAGCCGCCGCCGCCTTGAAAAAATTTGATCGTTCGCTGCGCGCAGGGCCGAAGACATTTTCCTGGTTTATTTATCGGGTGACTAATCCCACGTTGCGCGATATGTTCATGGGGCCGCGCAATATTTTCCGCGTTAAAGAGGCCCTGCTCTCGGTGCTGGCGGGCGATGTCTATGGCCCAACCCCGATTCATATTCCTTTGCTCGTGTTCAAGGGGATTTATTACGTCGCGTCCCTGCGCCATTTGCTACGCTCTGTACAAGCATGGCGGCAGCGCAAACACAATATTCGAACGGTGGAAGAAACGGACCTGACGGTAAGCTAATGCGTGACATAGTCTCTCCCTTGTATGGTGCGAGCTTGTCCGAGGCTGCGCTTTTGATGCAACCCACGCAGTGGAAGTGCAGCGTGCTGGGCGCGTTGTGTTTTTCACCTGAGATGGGCGCGCATCCTCTGCTAGGTGATATGCCCTGCATGCACATTCCCATGCAGCGGCTGGATGGCGGCGATGTTGCCTGCGAAATATGGCGTGGCAGTGCACAGCCAACGCGGGGGCAGCATGGTGCGATCCAGTATCGTCACGACGATGATGCCTTGTTTGGCGTGATGGTTTTGTCCGAAACCCTATTTGAAATTAGCGCAGGAAAAACACCCTTGCAGCAGGCTACCGAGTCGGCCTATCGCCAAGTGTTTACCTTGCTCGACACGCTGCGTTATCCCTACTTGTACCGCGTCTGGAATTACATGGCAGATATCAACGCGCAGACTTATGGGTTGGAGCGCTATCGCCAGTTCAATCTGGGGCGGCAGGATGCCTTTCTGGCGCATGGACGTGATGTGGTGGGCAATGTGCCTGCTGCGTGTGCGTTGGGTTTTGATCAGACAACGCGCGGGCCGCTGACCATCGGTTTTCTCGCCGGGCGCATTGCGCCGCGGCGCATCGAAAACCCGCGTCAGATCAGCGCCTACCAATATCCGCAGGAATATGGTCCGCGTAGCCCGACTTTTTCCCGCGCTAGCCTAGTGCAGTTGGGGCAGGACGAAGTATTGTTCATCTCCGGTACGGCCAGCATTGTCGGCCATGCCACCGTGCATCCTGCCGATGTTGTGGCGCAAACACGCGAAACCCTGGCCAACATCGAGGCGGTATTAGCCGAGGCCAATCGCCTGGCGAAGCAGCCCCGCTTTGATCTTGTTAGCTTGCATTACAAGATATACGTGCGACACCCCGGCGACTTGGCGCAAATTCGCGCTGAATTGACGCACCGTGTGGGGGAAGGGCTCAAGGCGGTTTATCTTCAGGCCGATGTATGCCGTCAGGATTTGCTGGTGGAGATCGAAGCCACAGCGGGGCATCCCTTGGCCTATCTTTCCACTAGTCGGAGCTGATCGTGCGCGCCGCTAGACGAATACTGCTGCATGGCTACGACTATCTGGTTATGTATGTCGGGCTGGTTTGGCTGGGCGTGGTATGCCTGAGTTGGACGCCGATCGCGCTGCTGGCTTATCCCCTGCTACCTGTGCAGTGGGGGCGAGCGCTGGGGCGTTACGTCATCATGCTGGGGTTTCGCATCTATCTGGCAAGCTTGAGGATGTCGCGCCGTTGTAGTTTTGATCTGTCGGCATTGGATGCGTTGCGCGCTGAATCGCCGCTGATTATTGCGCCGAATCACCCCAGCATGCTGGATGCAGTGATGATTATTTCACGCTTGCCGAATGTTGCATGCGTACTCAAAGCCAATTTGATGAACAATCTTTTTCTCGGTGCTGGCGCACGCTTGGCGCGCTATATTCGCAATGAGCCAGTACGCAGCATGGTGCATCAGGCCATGGCGGATTTTGAGAGTGGTAGTCATCTGCTGCTCTTTCCGGAGGGGACGCGTACGGTGTCATGCCCGGTCAATGCATTCAAGGGAAGCGTTGGCCTGATCGCGCATCATGCACAGGTTCCGGTGCAGACGATATTGATTGAAACCGACTCAAAATATTTAAGTAAAGGCTGGCCTTTGTTCCATAAGCCACCGATGCCGATTCATTACCGGGTGCGCTTGGGGCGACGCTTTGAGCCGCCACAACACGCGCATCGTTTCATGGTGGAGTTGGAAAACTATTTTTCGCACGAGCTGGTGCAAAGCTCGGCGTTTTACCCGAAGCATACCCTGCTCGTTCAAGCTGATCGCACACTGCTATGAATGCTTCGACAACGCATTTTGTACTCATCCCCAGTTATAACCCCGGCATGAAAGTCTATGAGACCGTACGCGCAGCGCGCGAATATTGGAATCCGGTATGGGTGGTCGTGGATGGCAGCAACGACGGCAGCGCCGAGGGCTTGCTAGCAATGGCCGCCGCAGACCAGGGTCTGCGCGTGATGATATTGCCGCGCAACCAGGGCAAGGGTGCGGCCGTGCTGCACGGTCTGAACCAAGCGTTTGCAGCGGGTTTCACTCATGCTCTCACCATGGATTCGGATGGCCAGCACCCGCCCGAGCGCATCCCCGCATTCATGGCCGAATCTGCGCGCCAGCCGCTCGCCATGATATTGGGTGTGCCGATATTTGATGCGAGTGCGCCGAGTTTGCGCGTGAAAGGGCGACGCATTTCAAATGGGTGGGCCAATCTGGAAACGCTATGGGCAGGCATCGGCGATTCGCTGTTTGGGTTTCGCGTGTATCCGGTGGACGCCTTGCGGCAAGTGATGCGACATCAACCCTGGATGCGACATTTCGATTTCGACCCTGAAGCGGTGGTGCGCTTGTGCTGGCGTGGGATAGCGCCAGTGAATCTGCCTGCCCCAGTGCGTTACTACCGCGCGGAGGAGGGCGGCGTGTCGCATTTTAGTTACGTGCGTGACAACGCCTTATTGACTTGGATGCACACGCGTTTGTTTTTGGGTTTTGTCTTGCGCTTGCCGCTTTTGCTGATTAGATCATGCCGCCGTTGATGGAAATAATCTGCCCCGTGATATAGGCCGCTTCTTCTGAAGCAAGAAAGCCGATCAAGTCTGCCACTTCGCGGGGTTTTCCGGCGCGCTTCATCGGCACCATTTGTGCGATGGCTTGTGCATCGAAGGTGGATGCGCTCATCGCCGTGTCGATAATACCGGGTGCGACCGCATTGACGGTAATGTTGCGGCTGGCGACTTCGCGCGCGAGCGATTTGCTTGCCGAATTTAATGCGCCCTTGGCCGCGGCGTAATTGACCTGGCCTGCGTTACCGGTCAATGAAGCAATCGACGATACAGTGATGATGCGTCCCCAACGGGTGCGGATCATCGGCATCATCAACGGTTGTGTGACGTTAAAAAAACCGTTCACGGACACGTCGATCACGCGCCGCCACTGCTCGGCGCGCATGCCGGGGAAGATCGCATCGTCGTGGATGCCGGCATTGTTCACTATGATTTGAATCGCCTGCGCTTCCACCAGCGGGGCCAAGGCATCGGTAACGGCCGCGCCATCTGTCACATCAAAGGCGAGCGCTTGCGCGCTACCGCCCGTCGCGATAATTTCATCGGTCAAGGCCTTCGCCGCATCCAGCCCGCGATTCGCGTGAATGATGACGTGGCAGCCATCCGCAGCCAGTCGGCGGCAAATCGCCGCGCCGATGCCGCCGCTGCCGCCGGTTACCAAAGCGTGTTTCATGTGCTATCTCCAGTATGAGGTATCCGTGCTGCCGCATCGAGCACGACGGCGGCGCGGCCATCCAGTAATACGCGCCGCGCCGCGCTGACGCTGAATTGATACAGGATATTGTTTTCATCACGCGTGATACACGTGGCGACCACCAGCAAATCATCGTCGATGTCATCTAACCGGGGTACATGCAATCGCGCGCCGCGTACGCTGACCAGGTAACCGACGCTTGCGCGCACACCGTCTGGCGGTGCGAGTAAGGAACCATGTACCGCCATCGCTTGCGCTGCATATTCGATGCCGCAAGCAGCGCCAAGCCGACCCGCTGCGCGCAAAGGATTGTCTGCGGCGCGGTGGCTCGTGGCGCGGCATTGAATCGCTTGCTCATCCCACGTCTCCACGCAATCGAGCAGGCACATGCTGCCTTGGTGCGGGATGTGGCGGGCGATCCAGGCGCGATCAAGTTTTGTTTGATTCAGCATGGCGTAACGGCCACATCAAGGCGCGTACTGTCGAGGTAGTCCAGCACTACGTGTTGGGCTTGTTGCAAAGCGATGGCGCGTAGCAAGGGCAAACCCCGCGCGGCAGGGATGCTGGTACGCAGGGCTTCAAGCGCAGCATCGTCCAATGGGTCGGCATTCGCATCTGTCAGGCTCAGCGTGATGCGCGCTAGCGATTTCGCGCTGCGTTGCGGGGCCAGCACCAAGGCAATACCGAAAGCGTCAGGTATAGGGCGAGCGCCATGCAGTGGTTCCGGATAAGGCGTGTCGCATGCGATCAACACGCTGCACGTGTTATCGACCACGACCTGGGTTAGTGTTTCCAGCAGCCCGGCGCCGAAGCAGGCATCGAACGCGCATAACACCGATGCACTACGCATCGCGCCGGTAGCGATGCTCCAGTAACCCGCTGCCGCGTTATGCACCGAATTATGAAAGCGTGTGGGGGAAATCTGCCGGTCATCTGAGGCGAGCATGTGGCAAATGGCGTGACAATTTTCGCCGTCGCCGCCGGATGATGTAAATACGCTGGGTAAGGTGGCCGCATCCAGTCCAGCCGCCGCGATGGCCGCTGTGCCTGTCGCCAAAGTCAGCTTCACAATCGCGCTGCTACGTCGGCGTTCTGCGGCGGGCAGCAAGGCCGGTGGTGGCAGGAGAGTTTTCTGTGGCTGATAAGGCATTTGTCCGAGCAGAATCATTTGGCTACTCGTCCAGTCATTCAAACCGGGCCCGAGCAAGCCGATGCCTTCGATGTAAGCGGCGAGAGGTGCGCTCATGGATTCACCCGTCCAAAAATCAGGCTGCAATTTGTGCCGCCAAATCCAAATGAATTACTGAGTGTGTGCATTACCGGTTGCGTGCGATTTTCCAGTACATAATCGAGCGCCATATCGGGATCGAGTTGCTGTGTATTGATGCCGGCAGGCAACAAGCCATGTCGCAGCGCGAGCGCGCAGATCACGGCCTCGACACCGCCAGCCGCGCCGAGCGTGTGGCCTGTCGCCCCCTTTGTTGAACTGCATGGCGTGGCTGATCCAAAAACAGCAGCGACCGCTTTCGCTTCGGCTGCATCATTGCTTTGAGTCGCCGTGCCGTGCAAGTTGATGTAATCAATTTCAGCAGGCTGCAACCCGGCCATGTGCAACGCATCCTGCATCGCCATGCGCGCACCCAGGCCATCGGGATGCGGTGATGACATGTGATAGGCATCGCTGGATTCGCCAATGCCGAGCAGCAGCACGGCATCGGCGTCCAGATTTTCTGGCACGGGCTCCAGCAGCGCAAAGGCCGCTGCTTCACCAATCGAGATGCCATTGCGTTGGGCATCAAAGGGGCGGCAGGCCTGTTCGGAAATCAGGCCGAGCGAGTTGAAGCCATATAGCGTCGTCAAGCACAGCGAATCCACGCCGCCGACCAGCGCCGCGTCGATCAAGCCCGCAGCCATCATGCGCCGCGCAGAGCTGAATACCTTCGCACTGGACGAGCAGGCCGATGACACCACGACCGCCGGGCCGGTTAAACCAAAATAATGCCGCGCGAAATCCGCCACGGAAAAAGTGTTATGGGTTGTGTGGTAGATAAAATCGGCGGGGAGTGCGCCCGTCAACGGGTCGCGCCGCTGATAGGCCAACTCGGTTTGCAAAATGCCCGCCGTGCTAGTGCCGAGAAACACGCCAATGCGCTGCGCGCCGTATTGGCCAATGGCCGCGCGCACCGCCTCGGCAAAACCATCCTGAAACAAGCCCAACAAGGCAAGACGGTTATTGCGGCAATCAAACTCACGCAAGTGCGAAGGAATTTGCACCTCATCCACGCCCGCCACCTCGCCGATATAAGTCGCCAGATCAACCGTATCAAACGCGCACGGCGCAAGCCCAGCACGACGCTGACGTAGCGCGTCGAGCATCTGGTCGAGACCACGACCGATGCTGCTGGTCGCAGTGAAATGGGAGAGATAGAGCGGGGTCAAAGGAAAGTAAACCTATTCAACTTGGTCAGACGCGATTTTAGAGAAGAACTTTTGAGTGCGTTTGATTTTACGCAGATTTACCCAGCACCTTTAAATTTCATGCGCCATCCTCCTCAGGCGCATTCTGCAAATAAAACTCATGCAGCTTGGCTTGTAGCAGTGCTTTATCCGGCAACTGCGTTTGATATTCAGCGATCAGCGCCGGAGAAAGACTGCGGCTCAGGGCGTATTCCACCA
>JAYVBU010000030.1:0-4557 GCA_043750335.1 Betaproteobacteria bacterium
CAAATGGGCAAGATGTTTAAAACGCGCATCTTGATGCAGACCGAAATCGCGCGCGCCAAGCCAGATACTTTGTTGGTGCAAACCGCTATTGATAACGCCCATATCAGGGCGTTGGAAGGCTATAAAACACACAATCCTGAGGTGCTGCGCGTGTTTGCCTTGGATGATTTGATGACGCAAATCCCTAAGCAAAATGCCTACTATCGCTATTCCTTTCGCGATGCCAAGCCAAGGATGCGTAAAGCCCTGGCCTTGTGCGACCGTGCAGTGGTGAGCACCGAACCCCTGGCAGAATTGTGCCGCCCGATGATCGAGCAAGTACATGTGATTCCTAATCGTTTGGAGCGCGGCCTATGGGGCGATCTATCCTCAAAACGTCGCCAAGGTAAAAAACCCAGAGTAGGGTGGGCCGGCGCGCAGCAACACGCGGGCGACTTGGCATTAATCGAGGAAGTTGTGAAAGCCACCGCACAGCAGGTGGATTGGGTGTTTTTTGGCATGTGCCCAGAATCCTTGCGTTCGCATGTACGCGAGTTTCATGATTTTGTTTTGTCCTTTTATGACTACCCTGCAAAGTTGGCCAGTCTCAACCTTGATCTGGCGGTTGCCCCTTTGGAAATTCATCCATTCAACGAGGCTAAGAGCAATCTGCGTCTGTTGGAATATGGCATGCTGGGTTGGCCGGTTGTGTGTACGGATATCTACCCCTATCAAAATGCGCCTGTAAAACGGGTCACTAACAACGACCCGCAAGTCTGGATCAATGCGATCTTGGAGCGTGTGCATGATCTCGACGCGGCGGAACAAGAGGGCGATCAGTTGCGACACTGGGTGCTTAAAAATTACATTTTGGAAGATCATTTGGACGCGTGGTTGCGCGCGTTGGTTCGTTAGCGCATGGGCATGGATATGCAAGCGCTCATGAAACAAGCACAGGACAGTCATCAGCGCGGAGATTTAATCGGCGCCGAGATGGCGTATGTCCAACTATTGAATGCCGAACCGCACAATCCAGATGCCTTATTTTTGAGTGCAACCTTACATGGACAACAGGCGAAGTGGGCGCAGTCCGCAGACGAATTCAGAAAACTCGTCGCCTTGCATCCAACGCATGTCGAGGGCTGGCTAAGCTTGGCTTATGTGCTTGAGCAAAGCGCGCAAGCAGCAGGCGCTATCGAATGCTATCTTGCTGCACTAGCACTCCGGCCAGACGACGCGCAGCATTGGTTTTGTTTGGGTGTTATTTACAATCGATTGAAAAATTTTGCAGGTGCAGAGCAGGCATATCGCCGTTATGTCGCGCTTGAGCCAGCGCGGGTCGAAGGCCATTTCAATTTAGCTTCCGCCTTGCAGGATTTAGCGCGATTTAGCGAAGCAGAAGCAGAATATCAACAGGTTTTATCGCTAGATGCGAAGCAGGTTGACGCGCACCGAGGCTTGGGCACGATTGCACTACAAGTGCTGCGCTACGCTGATGCGGTAATGCATTTTCAGAATGGTTTGGTGCTTGCACCGGATGACGTAGAGTTACTCAGTAACTTGGGCGTGATGTTGCAAAAGCTGAATCGCATGCCAGAAGCGGAGACGGCATTCAGAAAAGCGATTGCTATCCAACCGGGGCATATCAACGCACATTTCAATTTAGCCCTGATTCTGTTGCTCAAAGGCAACTTTCATGAAGGGTGGCAGGAATATGAGTGGCGCTTGCGCATCAAAAACCGCTTGCCCGTCGTATTCGAGCAAGCGGAATGGGATGGCGCGCCGCTTGCGGGTAAAACGATTTTGCTGCGCGCCGAACAAGGTTTTGGCGATACGTTTCAATTCGTGCGTTATGCACCCCAGATCAAGGCGCTAGGGGGCAGGGTGGTATTGGAGTGTCAGCCGGGATTAAAACGTTTGTTGTTGCGAACGCCCGGTATCGACGTCATCGTCGCGCGCACTGAAGCGGGACAACCCTTGGCCGATTTCGACACGCATATTCCGCTGCTGAGCTTGCCGCGTGTATTCAATACTGACATTGGAACGATTCCAGCCGACTTACCGTATATCTACCCTGATCCTAGCTTGCTTACGCGCTGGGCCGAGCGGCTGGGTGGCGATACACAGGTGCGTGTCGGTATCGTATGGGCAGGCAGGCCAACGCACGAAGACGACCAAAACCGATCATGCGCCTTGACGCATTTTCTGCGCTTGCAGGAAATTCCAGGAGTGCGTTTGTATAGCCTGCAAAAAGGCGATGCGATTCGCGATTTGCAAACCCCCAAAGCCTACGCGCGCGTGATTGATCTCGATGCTGAGATCGACGATTTCGCTGATACCGCAGCGGCTATCGCCAATCTGGATGTGGTGATTACGGTCGATACCTCCGTCGCGCACCTAGCCGGTGCGATGAATAAACCCGTTTGGGTCGTGCTCCCCTATGCGCCGGATTTTCGTTGGTTGGCGTCAGGAGATAGGAGCCCTTGGTATGCCTCCATGCGCTTATTTCGCCAGCCAAAAAATGGCGATTGGGAAAGTGTTTTCGAGCATCTTAAAATAGCTTTGGCGCAGTTTGCAGCACAGCGCGAACGCAGCCCAGTGCATGTGCGTTACGAAGCAGAGACTATTACTTTGCTGCGCCGTGCACGCTTGGCCATTCGCGAATCCCGCGTGGTAAGCGACAAACTGATGGCTATTGCCGACTCGACACAAGCAGCAAGAATCGAGGCAAATTACTTGCTGGGTGTAGCGGAAGTGAACCAAGGTTTATACGCGGAGGCGTTGTCGCATTTAGTGACGGCCTACGAAGCCTGGCCTGAAAACCCAACCGTTCTAAAACCTTTGGGCATTGCTTTGCAATCGTTGGGCCATCTCGATCAGGCTGAACTTTGTTATCAGAACGCCTTGCGCTTTGGTAACGATGACGCGGAAGTGCTTTTTAATCTTGGCGTATTGCGCCACACCCATAATGATCTTGAACATGCTAAAAGCTATTACCAAACCGCACTGTCACTGAAGCCGCATTGGTCGTCTTGCCTCAATAATTTGGGCTTGGTGTTACAGGGCGATGGCATGCACCAAGAAGCGATTGAAAAATTTAAGGAAGCGATCAAACTTGAACCGACATCTGTGGAGAGCTATGTCAATCTAGGAAACACCCTGTATATGGGCGGCGAGACAGCGAATGCCGCGGCTTGCTTTAGGCAAGCCTTGAGCATTCATCCCGACCACCCTGGCGCACACAACGCGCTTGGAGTCGCCCTTAAGGCCAATGGTGAACTGGTTGATGCGGTACGTGAATTCGAGCAGGCGTTGCAGCTTTCTCCGACCTTGATTGAGGCAAGCAACAACCTGGGCAATACGTATCGCGCTTTGGGTCGGATTGATGCAGCCATCCAGCAATTTCGCAGTGCGCTTGCGCTTAATCCTGATAGCGCCAGTACATGGAGTAACTTGGGTGCAGCACTACAGCGCCAAGGCAATGTGGAGGAAGCGCTGGAAGCGTTTGATCGCGCTTTGCGGATCAGCCCGGACTTTGCTGAGGCGCACTGGAATCGCGCCTTGGCCTGGCTACTGCAAGGACGCTATGCCTGGGGCTGGTCAGAATACGAATGGGGGTTTCGCGCAGGCGCGCGCGTACTGGAATCGCGCCCCTTTACGACTTGGACGGGTGAATCGCTTTCAGACAAAACATTACTGGTGACTGCCGAGCAGGGCTACGGTGATGCGATTCAGTTTGTCCGTTTCTTGCGATTGGCAAAACAGCGCGTGGGTCAAATAGTGTTGGTGTGCCAGCCCGCATTAATTCCGCTACTACGCGATTGTGATTATATTGACGTGCTCGTGCCGAACACCACGCCAGACGATCAGCTTCCGCCAATAGCTGCACACATTCCTTTGATGAGTTTGCCCGGATTATTTGGCGTGACAGAGGCGGATGTGGCTATGCCTTCCCCCTATATTTTTGCTAACCCAGAGCGGGTAGCACAGCTCGTGGACAGCTTTGCGCCAGCGCCAGGGCATTTGAACATTGGTTTGACATGGGCCGGGGCAGCCGAGCATCAAGATGACCAGGATCGTTCACTAGATGTGATGCAGCTTGCAGTGCTTGCACAGATACCGCAAGCCGTGTTCTATAGCTTGCAACTTGGGCGAGATGCGCGCGAATGGCCCGCAGGCGAGCTTTCAATGATTGATCTCGCCCCCTATATCGACGATTTCGCCGACACGGCCGCGCTTGTCAGCCAACTCGATTTAGTTATCACCGTCGATACAGCCCTAGCCCATCTCGCCGCCGCCCTAGGTAAGCCGGTATGGGTGCTGCTGCCGTTTGCACCCGATTGGCGTTGGGGAATCAAAGGCAGTGCAACGCCTTGGTATCCCACTGCCCGCCTGTTTCGGCAGAAGCGGCGCGGCGCGTGGCGCGAGCTGCTGCAAGAAGTGTCCGACGCGCTACGCGATTTCCAAAAGGCCCGTTAAACAATTGAAGCTGCGCTATATATTACGGTGAATTTAGACCGTACCTCAGTTCTCCTTTTTTTAAGCGATTGCTAAAGCATGAGCGGCCCTGGGCCGCTA
>JAYVBU010000031.1:0-2005 GCA_043750335.1 Betaproteobacteria bacterium
AATTCACGCCCATTCAAACTATCTTCGTTGGCTTTAAAGCGGATAAGCTCGACCTCGGTGCGGTGGAGCACCGGAATATCTGCTTGGTCAAAATATGCGACCCAAGCAGCAATATCTTTGAGCGTTTGCGTAATCATGGTTTGTCATTATGATTATCGACAGATAACGGACTGACTTTAATAGGAAAAACACATTTCCCCGAGTCGGGTTTAGTGCAGGGGGAAACTAACCGTCATCACCACCCCGGCCCCATCTTGACGATTTTCGGCGCGCACGTCCCCGCCGTGGTATTCGGCGATGAGACGCGCGATGTATAGGCCAAAACCCAGATGCGGTTCATCGCCCGTTTGGCGTGGCCGTACCGACACCATGGATTGGAATAATTGTTCGGCCATTTCCGCCGGCAGTAAGGGGCCTTCGTTGGAGAGTGTGAGCACGGCGTGCTGATCTGTGCGCGCTAGCGCGATGTCGATGGAGCTGCCTTCGCGGTGAAAGTCCACTGCATTGGAAACCAGCTTGTCCAACATCTGCGCGATCAAGTCCGGCCCACCGGACAAGATCATTGACGCTGCGGGGATGCGTAAATTAAACACTACGCCAGCGTAAGCGCCGCGATAGCCTGCCACGCAACCCGATAGCACCGGGAGCAGATCGAAAGATTCACGCGGAGTACTTTGCAGCGCTTGCTCTAATTGCCGCGCTTCAGTCATGCGCGTAAGCAGTGTGTTGAGGCGGCGGATACCGTCTTGCGCGCGTTCCATATACACGCGCGCCTCGTCCGGCACCGGCTGTTGCGCGAGATTGTCGAGCGAGGAGCGCACCACCGCAATAGGGGTACGCAATTCGTGCGAGAGGCGTGAGGCCATGTTTTCTAAATAGTGGTTGTATTGGCCGAGCCGCGCCAACACGTTTGAAAAGCCGCGCGATAAATCACCGATCTCATCTGTGGCCGTAGCGCTTTGCTTGAGCCCACTCACCACGCGCCCCTGTGCATCAATCGCCGCTTCAGCCTCATTGCTTAATTTGCGGATGCGATACGACAAACGCGAAGCAAAAAGTAGCATGCCGAGCGCGACGATCAAGAACACCGCCAACACGCTGCTGAATAATTTTTCTAGCACCTGATTGCGTAGCGTGAGCACGCTGTTGGTGGTTTCTTCCGATACGGCTGCGCCGATGATTTGGTCCTGCACCCAAATCGGATGCGCGCTGGAGACGATCACGGCGCGGCCATCCGTCGTGGCGCGGCGTCCGGTTTGCGCCACGCCGCGCAGCGCGCTTTCTATTTCACGGGTTTCTAAACGAGCTAGCTTAGCGCTGTCGTCACGAAATATATCCGTGGGTTGCTGTAGCAGACGCGCGTAGATTGGCCGCAAAGTCTGCACCTGAATGCGCGCGAGTAGCGATGAATCGGTGGGCTGCAAGGCCTGTTGCGCCTGTTTCAAACTACCCATTTCTGCGATTACACGCTGGCTTTTATCTACCACGCGTATCCGGCTTGTCGCGCGCCCTAAGCCTTGTATGACTTGTTGAATCTCGGGCGAGGGGATGACCAGCCGCCCCATGCCTTCGCGCTGCATGACGCTCGATGTGTTGATCCAAGTCGCGACGCCAG
The DNA here is from genome assembly GCA_043750335.1 of Betaproteobacteria bacterium. GTDB lineage: Bacteria > Pseudomonadota > Gammaproteobacteria > Burkholderiales > Thiobacteraceae > RBG-16-58-11. The sequence continues at coordinate 1,616 of JAYVBU010000031.1, forward strand.
ATTCAGGCGCGCTCACGTCGGCGCTGGCAAAAGCCAGTTTTTCCCCTAACAACGATTGCGGCAAGATTAATTCTACGTTGTAGCCGTGTGGCGTTTCGCGCCACACGGCCTTGATGCGCGGCTCGGGCTGCCCCAGTGCGAGCTTGCCGTCTTGAAATTGCAGCGTATAGGCCGGGCCTGTGCCGGGGCGTATAGGGCTTACCGCAAAACGTTTGAATTCACCTTCGGGTGTGGTGAGTGCGAATTCGATGTGGTCGGCAGCGTCGAGCACTAGGCTTTGTGCCATGCGGTAATGCACTTGCGCGTCGTTCACTTCGATCAGCGCATACACATACGCGCCATGTTGGCCGAGGCGCAGTGTGAATGCCGTGGTGCTCGTCGGCGTGTAAT
>JAYVBU010000032.1:0-4543 GCA_043750335.1 Betaproteobacteria bacterium
CTATTGGCAAGATTCGCACTCATCAAAACCTGGGTCGCCGGGGCGCATGGTACAGGCTTTGCCGAGAAACTCCGGTTCGGGCAGGTTGACGGAGCCGGACATCATGGGCGCGCCTGCTGCTACTGCGCCGCCGCCCATTGGGCTTGCCGAGACGCCCCCGCCATGCGCGGAAACGGCATTCAACTCGCCGCCTTTGCCGGTGGATTTTTCGGCGCTGGTAGCCCCTAGGGTGCGCAGGTAGTAGGTGGTTTTGAGGCCGCGTATCCAGGCGAGTTTGTAGGTGTCATCTAATTTTTTGCCCGAGGCACCCGCCATGTAGATGTTGAGCGATTGCGCTTGGTCGATCCACTTTTGGCGACGCGCGGCGGCTTCTACCAGCCATTGCGCATCGACTTCAAACGCGGTGGCGTACAGCTCACGCAACTCGGCCGGCACGCGGTCGATCTTGGCGAGTGAGCCGTCAAAGTATTTGAGATCGCCCACCATGACTTCGTCCCACATGCCAAGCTTTTTCAGATCGTCCACGAGGTATTTGTTGGCGACGGTGAATTCGCCCGAGAGGTTCGATTTCACGTAGATGTTTTGATACGTGGGTTCGATCGAGGCCGATACGCCGACGATGTTGGCGATGGTGGCGGTAGGCGCGATGGCGATGCAGTTGGAGTTGCGCATGCCGACTTCTTTGATGCGATTACGCAGACCGTCCCAATCCAGGGTCATGCTGGTGTTGTAGTCGAGATAACCGCCGCGCGCTTCGCCCAGGAGCTTGAGCGAATCAAAGGGGAGAATACCGCGATCCCAGAGTGAACCCTTGAAGGTATTGTAACGGCCACGCTCTTCGGCCAGATCGGTCGAGGCCCAGTAAGCGTAGTAAGTCACCGCTTCCATCGAGCGGTCGGCGAATTCGACTGCTTGTTCGGTGGCGTAGGGAATACGCAATTCGTACAGGCAATCTTGGAAACCCATGATGCCCATACCCACCGGGCGGTGTTTCATATTGGAGTTGCGCGCTTTGTTTACTGAGTAGTAGTTGATGTCGATCACGTTATCCAGCATACGCATCGCGGTGCGTACGGTGGTGCGGAGCTTGTCGTGATCGAGTTGGCCGGGCTGGTTCGGATCATCGCTGGCGCGTAGATGATTCACCAGATTGACCGAACCTAGATTGCAAACTGCGATTTCGTCTGCATTGGTGTTGAGCGTGATCTCGGTACAGAGATTGGAGCTATGCACCACGCCCATGTGGCTTTGCGGGCTGCGGATATTGCACGGGTCTTTGAAGGTGATCCAGGGGTGGCCGGTCTCAAACAACATAGAGAGCATCTTGCGCCACTGCGCCAAGGCAGAAACTTTTTTGAATAGCTTCATCTCGCCGCGCGCGGCTTTTGCTTCGTAGGCGGTATAGGCGAGCTCGAATTCTTTGCCGAATTTGTCGTGCAGGTCAGAGGCTTCGGAGGGGGAGAATAAGGTCCACTCGCCGTTTTCCATCACGCGTTTCATGAAGAGATCGGGAATCCAATTCGCGGTGTTCATGTCGTGGGTGCGGCGGCGGTCGTCGCCGGTGTTTTTACGCAGCTCTAAAAACTCTTCAATATCCATATGCCAAGTCTCTAAAAAGGCGCACACCGCGCCCTTGCGCTTGCCGCCTTGGTTCACGGCGACGGCGGTGTCGTTGACTACTTTTAAGAACGGGATCACGCCTTGCGATTTGCCGTTGGTGCCTTTGATGTGGCTACCCAGGGCGCGCACGGGGGTCCAGTCGTTGCCCAGGCCGCCTGCAAATTTTTGCAGCATGGCGTTTTCTTTGATCGCCTGATAGATGCCGTCGAGGTCGTCGGAGACGGTGGTGAGATAGCAGCTAGAGAGCTGGTTGTGACGCGTACCGGCGTTGAACAACGTGGGGGTCGAGCTCATGAAATCGAACTTGGACAACACATTGTAAAACTCAATGGCGCGCGCTTCGCGCTGAATTTCGTTGATCGCCAGCCCCATGGCTACGCGCATGAAGAAAGCTTGTGGCAGCTCGATGCGCTGCTCGTCGATATGTAGAAAATAGCGGTCATACAGGGTTTGCAGGCCAAGATAGCCAAATTGCAGATCGCGCGATGAATCGAGCGCACGGCCCAGCAATTCCAGATCGAATTGCGTCAGGCGTGGATCGAGCAGCTCGGCGTCGATGCCTTTTTTGATGAAGCGCGGAAAATACTCGGCATAGCGCGTGGCCATTTCGCCTTGCGTTGCCTCTTCGCCCAGCACTTCGTAGCGAATGTTGTTGAGCAAAAGGCGCGCGGTGACTTGCGAATAGGCGGGTTCTTTTTCAATATGTGCGCGCGCGGCCAGGATGGCGCACTTATGCACCTCTGCCATCGGCACACCATCGTACAGGTCGCGCAGCGTGGCTTCTAAAATCGGTTGAGCGGACACAGCCTCGCCCAAGTCTGCGCAGGCGTCTGAGATCAGGCTATTCAGCTTGACCATATCTAGCGGACGGGTAACGCCATTTTCGGTGACTTGGAGTGTGTGCTCACCCGTACCGACTTGCTGTTTCTGCGCGGCGCGCTCTTGCATGCGCGCATCGCGGTAGAGCACGTAGGCGCGGGCCACGTCGTGCTCGCCGGAACGCATTAGCGCCAGCTCGACTTGGTCTTGAATCTCTTCTATGTGAAACGTGCCGCCATGTGGCTGGCGTCGGATCAGCGCATTAACCACCGACGTGGTCATGCCATCCACCACCTCGCGGATGCGGGCCGAAGCCGCTGCTTGACCGCCATTGACCGCGATGAAGGCTTTGGTCATCGCGATTGAAATTTTGGATGGCTCAAACACCACCACGCTGCCGTTGCGGCGGATGACTTTGTGTTCGAGGTATTGCGTTTGGTTGGCGGTGGGCGTGGTGCTAGTGAATGTTTGCACTTGAGCGGTGGTGTCGGTGGTGCTGGTGGCAATATGCATCGAGTATATCTCCCCTATTATCGATTTATTCAGCAAAATTACGGGGTTAAGCCCAAACCCGAAAACCACAAGATGTTGTGTTTGCCGGGCAGGTTGGAAACTAATTCTAGTAACTTGCTTGAAGTGATGCAACAAATATTTCACATCTATTTATGGGGGGATTAAACATGCTCAAACAAGGGATTTTGAGCGCGTAATTCGGGCCTCGGCATCCGGAATGGGGGGCGGTGGTAAGATAGACGCATAAGTCAAAAGCAAGCGTAACCACGGATGAACACAGATAAACGCGGATGAAACCTTGGTTTTATTTGGGCTTTTCCGCTTTTATCTGTGTGCATCCGTGCTTAAAAAAGGTTTGACCCATGAAACATACCGCCACCCTCCTCATTAGCTGCCCTGACCAAAAGGGTTTGGTCGCAGGGATCGCCGATTTTTTGGTGAAGCACGATGCCAATATTTTGCATGCTGACCAGCACCAGGATGCCGAGTTAAAGCTGTTTTTAATGCGTGTGGAATGGGATTTGGCGGGCTTTGATCTGGATATCGCCGGGTTCGACGCTGCATTCAAGCCGATTGCCGCTAAGTTTCATATGGATTGGCGTCTGGCACTTTCCAGCTACCGGCCCAAGATGGCGATTTTCGTGTCGAAATACGACCATTGCTTAGCCGACCTGCTCTATCGACACCAAGCGGCGGAGTTGCACTGCGATATCCCTTTGATTATCGGCAACCATGCCGACACGCATTGGCTAGCCGATGCGTACAAAATACCGTTCCAACATGTTGAAGTCACTAAAGACGCCAAGCATGAGGCTGAGCGCGACCAACTCGCTCTGCTGCGCCATCACCACATTGATTTCATCGTGCTGGCGCGCTATATGCAAGTTTTATCACCGGATTTTATCCACCACTACCCCAACCGCATCATCAATATCCATCACTCTTTTTTGCCTGCTTTTCACGGCGCGCGCCCCTACCATCGCGCGTTTGAGCGCGGCGTGAAGCTGATCGGCGCTACCAGCCACTATGTGACCGATTCACTGGACGACGGCCCCATCATCGAGCAAGACGTAGCGCGCATCTCGCACCGCGATCAGCTAGAAGACTTAATGCAAAAAGGCGCGGACCTAGAAAAAATCGTGCTCTCGCGCGCGGTGCGCTGGCATATCGACAACCGTGTGCTGGTGTATGCGAATAAGACGGTGGTGTTTGATTAGCCAGCCCTATTTCGTTTTTCAAAATAATTTCACTCCTGACACCACGCTGTCAGGAGCGCCTTGTTAACTTCCTGCTGTCTTATCCAACCCCACTTTGAAAGGAAATGTATATGAGTGACATGACGCAGAAACCCGATGGCGCATTTTGTTGGAACGAATTGATGACCAGTGACGTGCAGGGCGCGAAGGCGTTCTATAGCGCGCTACTAGGCTGGGGCATGCAAGATGTCAATATAGACGGCATGGGCTACACCCTAGTTAAACTGGGCGAGCAGGAAATCGGCGGCATCATGGCAATACCCGAAAAGGCGGCAGGCAAGCCGCCGTCCTGGGGCGCGTATGTCACGGTGAGCGATGTCGATGCCTTGCTAGTG
>JAYVBU010000033.1:0-9831 GCA_043750335.1 Betaproteobacteria bacterium
ATTGCTGTAAAAGAGGTTTTTATCTGTTTGCTGCGGGATATTTGTATGCTAATGGGCTGGAACTATATTGATGTCATGGGGTGGTGTCAAGGAAAGCAGCCAGGATGAAAAGGATGGTGATAGGGGATAGGGGATTGGCGAGGGGATTAATTCGCCATCACTGTGCGGTCAGCCGCCCAGTCGCGCAGCGCTTGCAATTTTTCACTCATGACGACGGAGAGCGGTCGAGTGCGATTGAATTCAGCCTTCAGCAAGACATCCGACAGCGGTAATTTTTCGGCTACCGCTTCATACAGTGCCGAGACAACTGCTTGTTCAATTTCTGCTCCGGAAAAACCATGGCAGGTGGCGGCGAGTTGGACGAAATCAAAATGGGCAGGGTCTTGCTTGCGTCGTGCCAAGTGGATGCGCAGAATACCGGCGCGCGTTTCAACATCGGGCAAATCGACAAAGAAAATTTCATCTAAGCGCCCCTTGCGAATTAATTCGGGTGGCAAGGCTTGAATATCGTTAGCGGTGGCGACTATAAATACACGTGATTTGCGCTCCGCCATCCAGGTCAGCAAGCTGCCGAGAAGACGCTGCGATGCGCCGCCATCGGCATCGGTGTTATCGCTGGATAAAGATTTTTCAATTTCATCAATCCACAAGATGCAGGGCGACATCGCATCAGCAGTTTTTAGCGCCTCGCGTAGATTGCGCTCAGTCTCACCGATAAATTTGTTGTACAGGCCGCCAAAATCAAGATGCAGCAGCGGCACATTCCATGCGCCCGCAACCGATTTTGCCGCCAAGCTTTTGCCGCAGCCTTGTACCCCGAGCAGCATGATGCCTTTGGGGGCATCCAAACCAGCAGCTTCGGGTGCGCCCATGAAAGCGGCGCGGCGCTGATTCAGCCAACGTTTAAGATTGGATAAACCCGCCACATCGGAAAATTGCGCGGTGTCCAATTCCAGATTCATCACGCCGCCCTGGCTAAATAAATCATGTTTCGCTTTCAATACACGCGGAATATCAGATGGCGTAATCATGCCGTCGTCGCGCAGCGATAAACGAATCATGCGCCGCGCATCCTCGCCGGTCAGGCCGATCAAATGCTGCACCAGCGTATCGACCGATTCCTGTTGCCCGCGCACTGGCTCATTGGAACGTTCCCACAAGGCAATTTCTTCTTTGAGCAAGGCGCGGATGCCGGTGTGATCCGGGATAGAGAGCTCAAAGCGCGCCGCTAAGCGTTCCAACTCCGGTGGTAAGTTAATTTGATGGCTGACAAAAATCAGTGTGCGCTCGGTCTTGTGATAATTCTGCGCGATGTTCTTCAAGAGCCGCACATTCACTGGGTCTTGCAGATAGGGGTGGAAATCTAACAGTACATACACACCGTTTTGCGGCGTGGCTTCGGTGTGACGCAGCACGGCGACAGGGTCGCGCGTTTCGGGGATGCGGTCTTCGCGCCCATTGCGGCGCAGCCCATCGCTGACATTCCAGGTAAATAAAGCCTGGTTGCGTAGATTGCACACGTGCGTAAGCAGCGCTAAGACACGCGTCTCCTCGTGGCTCTCAATCAAAATGATCGGAAAGCGGGATGCCACCATAAGATCGAGATCGTGCTGATCGTTCATTGTTTACCTAGTGCGCGTTCTATCAACCCAGTTTGCTTGAGTAGTCATGCAAAAAAATCAGCCACAGAGGGCACAGAGATCACAGAGAGCGATGTGGTTTAATTTAGGTGTGGGTCGTTCAGCCAAAGGTATGTACACAACGTTAAAAAAGGAGAGCTTTCCTCTGTGTTCTCTGTGCCCTCTGTGGCAAAAATCTTGGGCTGAGAGACGCCGGTCAAACAGCCTAATCCTCAAACAGTACAAAATCGCTTTTGCCCACGCCGCAATCTGGGCAAACCCAATTGTCGGGGATATCCTCGAAGCGTGTACCTGGTGCGATACCGTGCTCTGGGTCACCTTTGGTTTCGTCGTAAATGTAATCGCAAATCAGGCAGACCCACGTGCGCGTGGTTTCTATAGTGGCACTCATTTTGTTTCCTTGTTCATCAATTGAGATAAGTTAAATTTTAGCAAAGTCGTAGGCAATTCAGGCGGTGAGCCTGTCAAGCAGCTTTTGGTGGATGCCGCCAAAACCACCGTTGCTCATGATGAGCACCTGATCGCCCGCTTGCGCATAGGCAGCAATGGAAGCGATGAGTTGTTCTAAATCGTTATGTGTTTCGGCCTTGATGCCAAGTGGCGCAAGCGCTTCAGCCGCATCCCAGCCGAGATTCGCGCCATAGCAAAACACATGGTCGGCGCAAGCGAGGCTGGCGGGTAATTGCGCCTTCATCGTGCCCAGTTTCATGGTGTTGGAGCGCGGTTCCAGCACCGCGAGGATGCGCGCGCCGCCTACTTTGGCGCGCAGCCCGGCGAGCGTGGTTTCGATAGCGCTAGGGTGGTGAGCGAAATCGTCGTACACCGTGATGTGATTCACCACGCCGCGAATTTCCATGCGGCGTTTAACGTTTTTGAATTGCGCCAGGGCTTCGATTGCCTGCGCGGGGGGGACGCCCACATGGCGTGCTGCGCCGATTGCGGCCAGCGCGTTATGGCGATTATGGTTGCCGAGCAAATCCCATTGCACACGCCCCAAGCGCTCGCCTTTGAGCATCACGTCAAAACTGCCCGCCGCGTCGATCTCACCCGCATGCCAACCAGATGCGCTACTCACTGCTTCTACCGGCGACCAACAGCCGCGCTGCAACACACGCGCCACGCTTGCTTCAACGCCATTGGCGAGAATCAAGCCAGTATCTGGCACGGTGCGTACGCAATGGTGAAACTGGGTTTCGATGGCATTCAGGTCAGCGAAAATATCCGCGTGATCGAATTCGAGGTTATTGATAATCAGCGTACGTGGTCGGTAGTGGACGAACTTCGAGCGCTTGTCAAAAAACGCCGTATCGTATTCATCCGCCTCCACCACAAAGAAAGGCAAATCCGTCAGCCGTGCGGAGAGGCCAAAATTCTCCGGTACACCGCCCACTAGGAAGCCGGGATTTAGCTTGGCATAGTCGAGTATCCACGCCAGCATCGCGCTAGTGGTGGTTTTGCCGTGCGTACCCGCCACCGCCAGCGTCCATTTGTCGTGCAATATATTTTCCAAGAGCCATTGCGGGCCGGAGATATAGGGCAAGCCGCGATTTAGAATTTCTTCCATCAAAGGATTGCCGCGCGAGACGACATTGCCGATGACGAAGATGTCTGGCTTTAGCGCGAGCTGGTCGGAATCAAAACCCTCGATCAAGCGCACACCCTGCGCTTCGAGTTGCGTACTCATCGGCGGATAGACGTTGGCGTCGCAGCCGGTGACTGTATGCCCCGCCTGTTGCGCCAAGACCGCGATGCCGCCCATGAAGGTGCCGCAAATACCTAAGATGTGGATGTGCATAGTTTGTAAGAAATAATTTTTAGCCACGAATTAACGCGAATTTTCGCAAATTGAATACAAGGCAAATAATGGATAAATAATTCGTACCCCGGAGGGTAGGCTGCGCGCTGTAAATTTGCGTTAATTCGTGGCAAAGATTTTAGCTTTAGCCAAATAAACTCACGCACTATAGCGAATTTCCTCATAAACATGAAAACCCCGGTCAATCTCATCACTGGTTTTTTAGGCGTGGGCAAAACCACGGCGCTGTTGCATCTGCTCGCGCAGCGCCCGGTGGGTAGCCGCTGGGCGGTGTTGGTGAACGAGTTTGGGCAAGTCGGCATTGACGGCGCGACGCTGACGCAGGAGGGGGTGGCGCTACGCGAAGTGCCGGGCGGTTGTATTTGTTGCACCGCGCAATTGCCGCTACGGGTGGCGCTAACCAAGCTCTTGCGCGAGGTGCGCCCGGAGCGTTTGCTGATCGAGCCGAGTGGATTGGGATATCCGGCGGGGGTAATAGATGTGCTACGCAGCGAAGGCTTGGATGCTGCGCTGGCGTTACGCAATGTGATTTGCCTGGTCGATCCGCGCCTCTTGAGCGATGAGCGATATTGCGGACTGGAAACGTATCAAGACCAAATCGCACTGGCCGATGTGTTGGTGGCAAATAAATGCGATTTGGCGACAGCGGCAGCGCTCAGCGCGTTCAACGAATTTGCCCTGCAACAATACCCACCAAAGCGCTTTGTTGCACAGGTGAATCAGGGCCAGCTCGAAACTGCGTGGCTGGATATCGAACCCGCGCCTGTTGTGCGGCAAAGCGTTACGCACGTGCATGATGCAAGCCAATTCGTTTCTCGGGGTTGGCTCTATCCAGCCGATCAACTATTTGATGCAGCCAAACTCAAGGCGTTGTTTGAAGTCTGGGCACAGGACGCACGAATCGTGCGCGCCAAGGGCGTGTTTCGGATTGGCCGCGATTGGCATTTGTTTAATTTGGTTGCAGAACGCGTGGACATGCAGCCTATCGCCTATCGACGCGATAGCCGCATAGATGTGATTGCGCGCGCGGAGGATGCGCTGGATTGGGAAGAAATGAAAGCGCGCGTGTCCGCTACATCGCAGCCACGCGGCTGAGGCTTACTTCGATGCCAGCAAGGGGTCTTACGCCAACTTGGCCGCGTCGGCGGGCTCGGCGTGGGCGTGTTCCTCGGATTAGCGTGGAAAGAGGCTATTTTTGGTAGGGAGCAATGAGTTTTTGCGCTGGTTCAAAATGCCGCTCGGTGGCAGCGGTAAAGCCGTCATAAGCGGGGTCAAGCGCCATCAGGATATCCCGCTTCGCTTTTGTGCTGGTATTGAGTTTGAGCAGCGCATCGCGCAGCGCCGGAATTTTTTCGGCAGGGAATTTAGCATTCACCGCGATCACATAAGTGGGTAAGGGGGGCGAGAGATGCAGAATACGCAAGCCTTGCGCTGCATAATTTTCGACTAAGCTTTCTTTAAGAATGCCTGCGTCGAAATCGTTGTTCAGCACCGCCTTGGCAACGTTGTCGAAATGCCGCAGGTAGGCATATTTTGAAAATTTCTCCAGTTTGAGTCCGCCCGCCTCCACCGTGGCGCGCTGCAACAAAGATTTTTCATCGCCAAAGGCAAAGGAACGCCCGTTTAAATCCGTTAATTTTTTCGCCGGGCTTTCTTTGCGTACCACGACGGCGAGGTGAAAGGTGGGCTTGCCATCAGAGAGTGGTAGCGCCACCGCGATAGCCCCAAAGCGTTCGCGCGCTTCCAGAAAAGCGACCGGGGTAAAGTAAGCAATTTGCGTAACGCCCTTGCCGAAATCTTCGATCGCTGCGCGCGTCTGCGGCGCAGGGCGAAGCAGGATCGGGCGCCCCAACTGCGCCGCCAAGTACTGGGTTAGCGGCTCCATCCGATGCACCATGACGGCGGGGATATCGGTAGCGATGGTTCCCATGGTGTACCCTGGCTCATCCGGTTGCGCGTTAAGCGTCGCAGGCATCAAGGTGACGAGCAGGAGAAAACTAAATGTAGTTGTGCAACTTGACATGGGTTCTGTGTCCGCGCGTATGTGCGCTGTAATCCTACAAATATTATTTTATAATTAGCTACTTAAGGGCTCAGCGCCGCGGCAAGAAAGTGTACACGAGGAACCTACGGGTGTCTTGCGAGTCATTACCGGACGTGTGCCGATCCCGGCCTAGATAATTTTGCCAAGAATTGATTTAAATTTAAGGAGTGAACGTGAACTATTTGCCTAAAGTTTTCTTGCTGACCGTGTTGAGCTTCCCGCTGGCGGCGTGCTCGCAACCAGCCTCCAACGCGCCAACAAAAGCCAAAGCCGAAGCTGCTGCTCCGACACCACGTGTAAACGGCGGGCTGCCTGATTTCACGGAGCTAGTCGAAAAAGAAGGCGCCGCCGTGGTGAATATCAGCACCACGCAAACCGTGCGCCAGCGTGGAATGCTTCCGCAAATGCCGAATGTGCCGGAGGACGATCCATTTTATGAATTCTTCAAGCGCTTCATGCCGCAGCAGCCACAACAAGGTAGCCCGCGTGAATACCAGACACATTCACTTGGCTCCGGTTTTATTATCAGTGAAGACGGTTATGTGCTGACCAACGCGCATGTGGTGGATCGCGCCGATGAGGTACTGGTGAAGCTGACCGACAAGCGTGAACTGAAAGCCAAAGTGGTTGGCACGGATCGTCGCACTGACGTGGCCCTGCTCAAAATTGACGCTAAAAACTTACCCGTAGCCAATCTGGGTGACCCCGGCAAAATGAAAGTGGGTGAGTGGGTAGTGGCCATCGGCTCGCCCTATGGCTTCGAAAATTCGGTTACGGCGGGTATTGTCAGCGCCAAAGGGCGCGCCCTGCCGGGCGATAATTTTGTATCTTTTATACAAACCGATGTGGCGGTGAACCCCGGCAATTCTGGCGGGCCACTATTCAATCTGCGCGGCGAAGTAGTCGGCGTGAATTCGCAAATCTACAGCCGCACCGGCGGCTATATGGGCTTGTCGTTTGCGATCCCGATTGATGTCGCCATGGATATTGTGGGCCAGCTCAAAGGCACGGGCAAAGTCAGCCGTGGCCGCTTGGGGGTACAGATACAGGAAGTGACGCCGGATTTAGCCGCCTCTTTCGGCCTCAAGGAAGCGAAAGGCGCGATCATCTCGTCGATTGAAAAAGGCAGCCCGGCAGATCGTGGCGGCATGCAACCGGGCGATGTCATTCTTAAATTCCAGGGCAAAGAAGTCGCGAGTTCCGGCGAATTGCCGCGCATGGTGGGGGCCACCAAACCGGGCAGTAAAGTCAAAGTAGATATTTGGCGTAATCGCGCAGAAAAAGAACTCACCCTCACTTTGGGCGAGTGGGAAAACGACATCGTAGCCGCTAAAACCGAGCCGAAAATTGAAAAAGCCAACAAGCTCGGGCTGACGCTGACTGAGTTGGATGCCGAAGAAAAACGCACCCTCAAAGTCGAGAGCGGCCTCTTGGTGCAACAAGTCAGCGGCGCAGCCGAAAAGGCCGGCGTACAACGCGGCGATGTGGTGTTAGCCCTGGGCGGTGAAAAAGTCGGCAGCGTCGATCAATTCGCCAAAATGCTCGCCAAGCAAGACAAAGAAAAAAGTGTTGCCCTGCTGATTCAACGCGGTGATCGAATCCTGTTTGTGCCGGTGAAGCAGGGCGGTTAAAAACGCACAGACGGATTTTAGAAAAACTAATTAGCCACAGAGGACACAGAGAGCACAGAGAAAACCTGGGCTTGCTTGTCAGGCCGCGCGCTAAAAACGTGTGGGCCATGCGCGAAAAATTGCTGGGCATTTCTCTGTGATCTCTGTGCCCTCTGTGGCAAATGATTTGTGGCTTTACACCTGTAACAAAGCGAGGCCCAGCAATAGGGCTTCGCTTATTTCTACTCCGGCACCGAGGCAATCGCCATTCATGCCGCCGACGCGGCGCTTTAAAAATAGCCACCACCCTGCCAGTACCAGTGGCGCGAAGAGCAGGCCGGGCGCGGTGTGCCATGAGATAACGCCGAGCAATCCTACCCACACCAACCAGATAGCAAATTGCGGCGCGCGCGCGCAGTGTTGACCCAGCCCTGCGCTCAAGCGCGATAAGGTTTGCGACCAGATCAGCGGGCCTAATCGCGCCCAGGCCGGTATCAGCAGTAGCACCCAGGGTGCATTCAAATGCCGCGCCAACAACATCAACAACACCAGCTTTGTGCTGAGAATCATCCATAACGCAATCACGCCGAATACGCCGGTATGCGGGTCACGCATGATCGCGAGCAGTTTGGCTGGGTCGCGGTGCGCGCCGCCGAGTGCATCCGCAAGATCGGCCAGCCCATCCAGGTGCAGGCCGCCGGTGATCGCGATCCAGACAAGCGTCGCCAGTAGTGCGCCGAGCCAGGGATCAACACTAGCGCCGAGCGTATGCGCCGCCGCGAGTAGCGCGCCGATGACGAGCCCCACCAGTGGAAACCATTTCGCTGCCGCCGCGAGTTCCTCAGCGCCATCTGGCGCGGTGTGTGGGAGCGGTATCCGCGTTAGAAATTGCAGGGCAAAAATCAGGCTACGCATGGTGTGTTCAAATTCAGCAAGTAAGGGGCATGGCCTGCCAAGCAGGACAAACGAAAGTTACCTGCGGGCGGTAGGGCGATGCGAGAGGTGTCGGCCCAGGATAGATGCATGAGTGACGACAACAACACGCGCATCACGCCAGCGTGGGTCACGAGCAATAAATGACCGCCGCCGACGGGGGCAAGACAGCTATCGAAAGCGGCTAGTACGCGCTGTTTGAACGCACCAAAAGGCTCGCCATTCGGCGCTGAGACGCCTTCTTGCGCGGATAAAAATTGATCGAACAAAATGGGGTTAGCGCTGCGCGCTGCTTCAGGCGTTAAATTTTCCCAATCGCCGAAATGGATTTCGCGCAGACCGTCGCATAGATTCAGCGGCAGTGTCCGCTGCGTCGCGTATTCCTGTGCAAAGGCGCTGCAACGCAGCAGAGGCGAAGTGGCAATAGCTGTCACGGGCGCATCGAGCGCGGCGCAGGCGGCGCGCATTTGAATCCAGCCGGTGTCGGAAAGTGGCGCATCACTACTGCCGCGCAGCACATGGCTTGGCCCCTCGACTGCGCCGTGGCGCATCACGGTCACCAGCGTCGCGGCTTCGTTCATGCGCCGGATATACCCGCTTCGGTGAAGGTTGCCATTTCTGCGTGCAGTTTTAATGCCGCTTGCAATAGCGGGACTACCAGTGCTGCGCCGCTGCCCTCGCCCAGACGCATTTGCAGATCGACCAGCGGCAGGAGGTCGAGATGTTCTAGTGCGATGCGATGTCCATTTTCAAAAGAAAGATGCGATGCCAGCAGCCAATCGGTGACGCGCGGCTCGATGGCGCGCGCGGCGAGCGCGGCAGCGGCAGCGATGAATCCGTCCAGCAGCGCAGGCACACCCGCTTCTGCCGCCTCCAGGTAATACCCCGCCATGGCGGCGATCTCCAGCCCGCCAACTTGGGCGAGCGCGTCGATGCCGTCTGTTATATTTCCGGCGCGCGCTAAACCTTGGCGCACCGCAGCCACTTTGCGCGCGCGACCCGCATCATCCACCCCCGTTCCGCTGCCGACGACTGCATCGGCATCTGCACCCGTAAACGCGCAGATCAAGCAGGCAGACGGCGTGGTGTTGCCGATGCCCATCTCCCCTGCAATCAGCAAATTCGCGCCGTGGGCGATGTCGGCGCGCGCCTGTACGCGGCCTAGCGCGATGGCGCGCTCTGCCTCGACGCGCGTCATGGCTGGGTGCAGCACGAGATTCGCCGTGCCGCGCCGTAAATTGCAGTGCACGATGCCGCGCACCGCACTCACGTCGCTGGCCACACCCGCATCCACCACGGTGAGCCGCGCGTCAATGCTGCGCGCCAGCACATTGATGGCCGCGCCGCCGCGCGCGAAATTTTTTACCATCTCGCCAGTGACCACGCTGGGGAAAGCCGACACGCCCGCCTCCACCACACCATGATCGCCCGCGAATACGGTGATCGCCGTCACCAGCGTTTTAGGCACCGCGCGTTTTTGCCGCGCGGCGAACCAGCACGCGATGTCTTCCAGTCGCCCCAGCGCGCCGGGTGGTTTGGTGAGTTGAGCTTGCCGTGCGCGAGCTTGTTGTTCGAAATCAGGATCGGGTGTTTTCATAGATTGACGTGTGGAAAAACCACGTACATTACGTTGCCTCAGGCGCGGCGGCAAGCGCAGCGGGTTATACTTTCGGCTATTCAATTCTCTGTCCGCGCCTTGCGTTACCACCGCTTTTTAAAATAAATGAAACGCGCTGCCATTCTTCTACCCGCTTTGTTACTGCTAGCGCTCGCTAGCGGCGTGATTGC
>JAYVBU010000034.1:0-9822 GCA_043750335.1 Betaproteobacteria bacterium
GCAGCCTGGCACCGACAGCCCGTTGAGCAAAGGTAGTGCGCCGGATTTCAACGGCAGTTCCGGCAGGTAGATGGAGATGGCGTCTTTGCGCTCCAGATAGGATTTTCCGTAGTGGAATACCAGGGGCGCTGAGTTGCCTTCCGCATACAGGCGACCCGCTACGACTGGCTCTACTGCGCTAGGCAGCCATATCCAGACAAAGGCTTCTGTGTATGCGTCAGAACTCATCTTTTACGCTCCCAGCGGCGGGTTTGTGGATAGCCTTGGGCATCAGGGCGAGCTTGTCGTCCGCGCGAGCGATCTTGCCGCTCAGCCGACCGTTATCGGCATCGAACAAATTGACCCCGACAAGCGTCGCGGCCTCGAACATGACCCCGATCTCGACTTTGGGATCGCCTTTCTCAATGCGCTGAAGGGTGCCACGCGATATGCCGGTGCGTTCTGCCAGCTCTGCTGCGCTCAGCCTGCGTTCCTTGCGGGCAAGCCGGATTAGCTTGCCAAGCAGCGTGACGGCTTCGCGCGTGTACCGGGAATAAGTTCTATTTTCGATGCGAGACATAGCCTAGATTCGCTTATCTATTAGCCACACCACCATGGTATGCGCCATTTATGGCTCATTATCAGTGTTTTTGACCAAACGTCAATAAAAATGCACCATCTATGGATCATATATATACGTTATGGACTATAAAAAGATCAATTTTATGGATTTACTGTTCGAGCTGGTGAGGAACCGGCGCCCTGCGGAAACTAAAGCAGTAACTCGACGTGACTCCCCCAAGATTGACCGGTCAGAAGTTCTATTTGCCTTGCCGGGCATACAAGCGCTAAGGCCGATCATGAGCCGGTCGCGCAACAGTGCTTGTACTTCCGCTTTCAGTGCTTTTCGCAAATTTGGGTCAGATACCGTCTTGAAAGTCAAGCGTTGGCATCCCATAGTTAGCATCGAAAGGCTTGCCAGACTTGATGACACCGTAGATAAAGCGAAATTTAGGAAATTTAGGAAATTTAGGGTCAGGAAATTTAGCAGAAATTTAGGGTCAGGCCTATACCTTATACCAAAAAAAACAACACTTGTTCGCAGCGCGTGTCAAAGAAGTAGTCGCCTGTTTTATGCAGGCAAATGCCCCGTAGCCCGGTAGGCCAATTCATCTGCGACGACCGCCTCCCGTTCCAGGTCCACCGTAACGGATTCACTGGGTTTCCAGTTCCGCGTATGACGTGCCCAGCGGTGTGAAATAATTTCGCGTGAACCTTCGTACAGTGCATGCCTAGCCGCCAGAATGGCGCGATGCATTGACTGGGGTCAGCAAAAGGGTACACTCGCTAAGAACATGCCCTTGTCATGTTTGCAACACTTCACACACTTCACATCAGGAGAGAATAAATAATGGCAACGAACCCTATTGAGATACGCATCCCCGGCGAATCAAACGGTAAGATTAACTGCGTTTCAAATGCATCGTTCTACCAGCGGGTCACCTTAACGAATAGTATTAACAAAACGACCGTTGTGTTCTCAGGCATCGGTGAAGCGGCCGCCATGCAGACTGAGGATGGCTCATATACCTATTTACTACCCTCTACGCGTCAAGATTTCTCAATTTTCGCAAAGTTCGAATACTCGAAGACGGGGCAGAACGGGCCCTTTATTAGCGCCCTGATTAATCACGATGCATATACAGTCGAAGGGCAAGATGGCCAACCGACGGTCGTAAAAGTAACTTCGGAGGACGATACTGACAACGACAACAACGATTCTTACCTCACCATTTCCTACTGCCAACTACGCTGAGCCAAACAGTTTGGCTGTTGGATTGGCGCGGTCAGCTGAATTCAAAAATCCCGATCATCGCTGCCGCGATAAGCATCAACGTAATTTAACTATTCCAACTCCCACCCAGTGCTTTAAATAAATCAGCGATGGCTGCGCGTTGGGCGCGCTGGGCGTCGGCGCGATTTTGTTCGGCGTTGAGTAGATTACGCTCGGCGTCGAGCACGTCGAGCTGGCTCGCTACGCCGTTTTCGTAGCGCAGCCGCACTAGCTGCAAGGCTTGGCGTAGTGCGATGACGCGTCGCTCTTCAGCCTCGAAACGTTCGCGCATTTTGGTTTGCGCGAGTATGGCGGTGCGTACTTCTTTGAATGCGTTCTGTATCGCCTGTTGGTATTGCACAAGCGCCTGTTGCTCGCGCGCTTGCGCGGCATTGATCCCGGCTTCCAATTTACCGGCGGCGAATATCGGTTGTGCAATCGTTGCGGCCAGCGACCAAATGCCTGCGGGGCCACTGAATAAATCGCGCAGTACCGCGCTTTCGCTGCCTAAATATCCGGTGAGCGAAATCGCGGGAAAGAGTGCTGTGCGGGTGGCGGCGGTGCGCGCATCTGCTGCGATCATGCGCTGCTCAGCCTCGATCAGATCGGGGCGGCGCAATAACAACTCCGATGGTAGGCCAGCGGGCACAACCAGCACCAAAGCCGTGCTGCCCTCGCCCGCCGAGCGCTCGACGCCGCCTTCATATATCGCCTTCGGGCTGCGCCCGAGTAATACTGCGAGCGCATTTTCCTGTTGTGCGCGCGCGAGTTCCAGTGTGGGCAATTGCGCTTCACCTGCCGCTACTTCTGCTTCGAGTTGGCGGTAATCGAATTCGGAAATCACGCCTTCATCCAGACGTAATTTCTGGAGCGTCAGCCATTCGCCACGCGTAGCAAGTGCACGTTGCGTCGCCGCGATCTGTTCATCAAAAGCGCGCAATGCGAAATAACCTTGCACCACATCCGTGGCAAGTGTGATGCGCACCGTTTCACGCGCGGCTTCACTCGCCAGCAAATCAGCCTGCGCGGCGGCCGTGGCATGGCGCAGCTTGCCCCATAAATCCAATTCGTATGAAACATCCAAGGTGGCGCGATAGTCGTTGCGCGTGAGGGGCGTGCCCGATGGCTGCGGAGTGGCGCTGCGCTCCGACGATTTCTGGCGGCTACGATTGAAGTTGGCATCCACGCTGGGCGCTTGATTCGCGCGCACGATGCCAAGTTGGGCGCGGGCTTCATCCACCCGTGCCACGGCGAGCGCGAGATTGGCGTTTTGCGCGAGCGCTTCTTCTACCAGCCGGTCAAGCTGGGGATCGCCATATAGCTTCCACCATGTTTTATCAAAGCTCGACGCCGCGCTTCCGACTGCCGCCCACGCTGCCGGTAACTCGCCGCTGGGCTTCTGCGACGCAGGCCCCGTACTCGCGCAGCCGCCTAAGGCGATCAAAGAGAGTGCGATCAAACCTGAGCGCTTAAACATCGTCTTCTTCCTTCTTCGATGTGCGATGCGGATGTGATGGGTGCGCGAGCTTTTTATGATGGTCAATCTCCTCGTGCAATTGCGCCGTGCTGCGCTTCTCGATCAGATGCCGGTCGGTGATGAGCTTGAAGAACATCGGCACGAAAAAGATCGCCAGAAAAGTTGCGGCCATCATGCCGCCCATCACGCCGGTACCGACTGATTGCCGCGCCCCAGCGCCCGCACCGCTGGAAATCGCCAAAGGCAACACGCCGAGAATAAAGGCGAGCGAGGTCATGAGAATGGGACGGAAGCGCAGGCGGGCGGCTTCCAGCGCCGCCGCTGAAGCGGAAAATCCCTCGTGATGTTTCATCGAGGCGTATTCCACAATCAAGATGGCGTTCTTGGCGGCCAGCCCCAGCAAGGTGACCAAGCCGATCTGAAAATACACATCGTTGGTCATGCCGCGCAACCACACTGCGGCCAGCGCGCCGAAGGTGCCAAAGGGCAACGCCAGCAGCACCGAAAATGGCAGGGACCATTTTTCGTACTGCGCGGCCAGAATCAGGAACACCATGATCGCCGCCAAGCCAATCGCTAAGCCGGATGCGCCGCTGGATTTTTTTTCCTGGAAGGAAGCGCCACCCCAGTCGTAGCTAAAATCGGCAGGCAACACTTCTTTCGCGATACGCTCGACGGCTTGAATTGCCTGGCCCGAAGAAACGCCCGGCGCACCTTGTCCAATCAGTTTGACCGCGGGCAAGTTATTAAAGCGATCAATCGAATCCGGCCCAGCAGTAAGGCGTACTTTGGCGAGCGCTTTCAAGGGAACCATTTCACCCTTATCCGAACGCACATAAAGCTCCCCTATCGCATCTGGACGCATGCGATACGCGGGGTCAGCCGACAGCAAGACTTGCCAAGTACGACCATATTTATTGAAATCGTTGACGTAGTAAGTGCCCAGAGTCGCTGCCAAAGTGTTAAAGGCGTTATCGACTGATACGCCAAGTGCTTTGGCTTTTTCCCGATCAAGATCGACGTAGAGTTGCGGCACGGCAGCGCGCCAAAAAGTGTTGATGCCGCCCAGCGCTGGGTCTTTGTTGGCACGTGCTAAAAACTGCTCCATCACCTCAGCCAGACGCGCAGCCCCGCCTTCACCCCGATTCTGAATGTAAAACTCAAAACCACCTGCGGTGCCCAAACCAAAGATGGGCGGTGGATTGAAGGCGAGCACCAAGGCTTCTTTGATGTGTGCAGTTTTCATAAACAGCTCGCCCACCAACTGCTGTGAAGTGACTTGGCGCTGATCCCAATGTTTTTGCGTAACGAAAATTGTGGCGGCATTGTTGCGGTAGCCTCCGCCGATAAAATCAAAGCCGGTAAAAGCGATCACGTCTTCATTCGCCGGGTTGGATTTGATCGCCTTCAACACCTCTGCCACCACACGATCAGTGCGTTCAAGCGTTGCGCCATCCGGTAGGATGACGGCCGAAATGTAATAGCCTTGATCCTCATCCGGCACCAAGCTACCTGGGGTGACGCGCCACAAACCGGCGGCGATAAGCACCATGCCCGCAAATAGCAATAAACCAATACCGCCGCGACGAATCATCCAAGCCACACCGTCAGCGTAGCGCCCAGTGATGCGATGAAATACATCATTGAACCCGTTAAAAAACCGCCCCGGCATTTTGTGCTCATGCTTCAGTAACAAAACGCATAGCGCAGGGGTGAGGGTCAGCGCCACCATGCCTGAGATCACCACCGCGATGGCGATGGTGACGGCAAATTGGCGGTACAGCTCACCGGAAAGACCGCCCAAAAATGCAATAGGGACGAAAACCGCGCACAGCACTAATACAATCGCGACTACCGGCCCTGTCACTTCTTTCATGGCTTTGAGCGCCGCCTCGCGCGCAGCCAAACCTTCTTCATGCATGATGCGTTCAACGTTCTCAAGCACCACGATAGCGTCATCCACCACGATACCGATGGCCAGCACCATGCCGAATAAGGTCAGCGTGTTTATCGAGTAGCCCAGCATATACATGCCAGCGAACGTACCGATCAGCGAAACGGGCACTGCAGCGAAGGGAATCAACGTTGCGCGCCAATTTTGCAAGAACAAGAATACAACCAGAAACACCAGCAACATGGCCTCGGCCAAGGTCTTCACCACTTCACGGATCGACACCTCGACAAAACGTGTGGTGTCGTAAGGGATGGAGTAGGTCAACCCTTCCGGAAAGCGAGCGGACAAAATTTTCATCTTGGCGCGCACTTCGTTCGCCACGTCCAACGCATTCGCGCCCGGTTGTAAAAAAATACCCAAGAGCGTGGCCGGCTTGCCGTTGATGCGCCCAATAAAGTCAAAATCTTTTGCGGATAATTCAACTCTCGCTACATCTTTTAAACGCAGGGTCGCACCATCCGCATTGGCGCGAATAATAATGTTTTCGAATTCACGCACATCGGCCAGCCGCCCCTTCGTGGTGATGGTATAGACCAACTCCTGCGGGCCATTGGTCGGCGTTTGCCCAATCTTGCCCGCGGCGAATTGCATGTTCTGTTCATTGATCGCTTGCGCTAGATCGGCGGTAGTGAGTTTCAGCTGAGCCATGCGATCAGGTTTGATCCAGATTCGCATCGCATAGTCTTTAGCGCCAAAAATTTGCACATTGGTCGTTCCCGGTACGCGCTTCAACTGGTCCAACACGTTGAGCAATACGTAATTGGACGTAAACAAGTCGTCGTAGCGGCCATCGGGAGAAGAAAAAGCCAACACTTGTAAAAATGAAGAGGAATCTTTTTCCACTGTCACGCCTTGCCGCCGCACCTCCTGGGGCAAGCGCGGTTCGGCTTGTTTTACCCGGTTGTTGACGCTGAGCGCGGCTTGGTCGATATCGGTTCCGATATCGAACGTAATGTGAATTTGTACCGTGCCATTGGAGGTCGAAGTCGAATTCATATAGAGCATATGTTCGACGCCATTGATTTGGTTTTCGAGCGGGGCCGCTACTGTTTGCTCGATCACCTCGGCAGATGCACCCGGATAAATTGCGGTCACGGTGACGACCGGCGGCGCAATCTCCGGATACTGTGCAACTGGCAAGGTTCGTATCGCAGAGAGACCTGCGATCAGCAAGAAGATCGAGAGCACAGCGGCGAAAATCGGGCGGTCTATAAAGAAACGTGAGAACACGGGAGGATGCCTTTATTTTTTGACTGTAGGAATATCCGCGATGCGTACTGGCGCGCCGGGGCCGATTTTCATCACACCATCAACAATCACTTTATCCCCTGCTTGCAAGCCACGCTCTATCAACCACGCATCGCCCGACCATTCTCCCACTGTCACTGGCCGTATCTCCGCTTGGCTTTGTGCATTGACGCTATACACGAAGCGACCCTGTGGTCCTTGCAATACCGCGCGCTGCGGTACCAGGATGGCATTGTGGCGTTGCGCGCCCGACAACGTTACGCGCACAAACTGACCGGGTCGCAACACGCTCGCCGGATTGGGCAATTCCGCGCGCGTTTCACTCGTACCAGTTTTGTTGTCGATCCGCACATCGGTGAAATTCAGCTTCCCGGTTTTATCGTAGCGCTGTCCATCGGCAAGTTTCACCGTTACCTCAAACCGGCCATCTTTGGGTAGGGTCAGGCGTCCGGCATCAACTTCGCGCTGGAGCTTCAAACGCTCTTCATCGGTGATACCAAACAGTACATATATGGGATCGATTTGCACCACTGAAGTTAACAACACCTCGGGGCCCGACACATAGTTGCCTTCTGATCGCAGCGCGCGGCCCGCGATGCCGGAAACTGGCGCGATCACGCGTGAATATGTCAAATTGAGCTTTGCTTCATCGAGCCTGGCGCGCGCTCCTTTTAGCTCGGCATCTGCAATTGCTTCAGCAGAAACGGCATCGTCGTACTCTTTTTGGCTGGCCGCCTTGGCGGCATACAGCGGCTTTAAGCGTGCGGCGTTATGCCGGGCCTGGGTCAGGCGCGCGTCGGCACCCGCCAGTGCCGCTTCAGCCCCATCTAAAGTCAATTGGAACGGTGTCGAATCTAAGGCAAATAGTGATTGCCCTTGGGCAACGCGCTCGCCCTCTACGAAATTGCGCTTTTGCAATATGCCGGTAACGCGCGCACGCACTTCAACCTCACGCGATCCTGCGGTTTGCCCAACGTATTCAAACGTGACTGGCACAGTGACGGGAGTGATCGTTGTGACCGACACTTCAGGTGGTGGCATACCCCCATGCGGCTGCGCGTCTGAGGGCTGGCATCCACCCACAAGAAAACTCAGCGACAACACAGAAAGCGCAGCGAACAAACGCCGGGCAGCAAAAAATCTAGGTGTGGCATGCGTCATTGGTAAATAGCCTCCAGGCGAAATGCGCTAAGCATTACAGAACATTATCACATGCTAAATCAGTAAATGCGATGCGCGGTATTTTTAAGTAGGGACGGTATCTACTTGATTGATATGACACGTCACCCGATACTTCTTGCTTGAAATAATATCACTCACGCCTTGACTCTGTACCACGGTACTGGGTTTATGCTTCGGGCTATTACTGATTTACCGGGCTGCCACATGAACGCAAAACAATCTTTCCTAGCCAGCACCCTCGCCGCCATTGGCGCATCGGCCTGCTGTGTGCTGCCACTCATTTTGCTATCGCTTGGCATAGGCGGCGCGTGGGTCGCGCAACTTACCAAGCTAGAGCCCTACCGCCCAGTTTTCATCTTCATCACGCTTATTTTTCTAGCATTGGCCTGGCGCAAACTGTATCGCGCGCCGCAAGCCTGTGATGTTGATCGTCCCTGCGCCGACAATCGCGTCATCGCCCGTCAGCGCGCATTATTCTGGATCGCCGTGCTGCCGCTTGGCGCACTGTTGATTTTTCCTTGGTTTGCCCCGTTTTTTTATTAGGAGATGGACATGCAGAAAATAATTATCAGTATTGCACTCGTCGTAGCCAGCACGAGCGCGCTTGCTGCCATAGAGACCACCACGCTTTCAGTCCCAGGCATGGATTGCCCGGTATGTCCGATCACCGTTAAAAAAGCATTAGAAAAAGTAAAGGGTGTAAAAAGCGTCAAAGTGGAATTCAAGCAACGTGAAGCGACCATCTCTTTCGACGATGCCGTCACCAACACGAATATTCTCATGCAAGCGACCAAAGACGCTGGCTATCCCTCTACGATAAAGGGCGTAGCCAAGTGAGTGCGTTCATCCCTGACGCTACAATCACTTGCCCGCATTGCGGATTCAGCAAGACTGAAACAATGCCGACGGATGCCTGCCAATGGTTTTATGAATGCACTCAGTGCCATCAAGTGCTAAAACCAAAAGCGGGAGATTGCTGCGTGTACTGCTCTTACGGCACTGTGCCTTGCCCGCCGATTCAAGCACAGCGCGCACAAGGTTGCTGTGCATAAAAAAATTAGCACGTTGCGGGGCTGGCCGCGTTAGCGCGCATGAGCCCATGGTGTTCGTATATTTGGGTCACTGTATCGCTCATCAAAAAATCCATTAAAGCTGGGCCCCACGCGCCACCGTCTCCCACCAGACCGCAACTGAAATAACTAATATCGCAGGCATGATTTCCGAGCGACCCGGCGGGCCAGACAAAATCAAAGTAACCGGAAAAAATACGCTGGTAACGTAGCGCCAAGTGATAGAACACTAAAGCCGCATCCGCTCGCCCATCAACAATCGCCTGCGGCGCTTCGCGATGATGAATCGACTCGCCATATACCAGCTTCGCCGGATCGGGCTTGCCCGGTTCATGCGCGAGAAAATCCAGCGTAATCCCCTTTTGCATCGCCAGCCGCCGTAAACAATCGGTGTAAATTTGATTGCTGACTTTTTCAGTTTGCGGGTTGGATAAAAACAATCGCACATCCGGAAGCAGCAAATCTGCAAGACCGGCTATACCCTTTGGATTGTCTTTAGGCACCAATAACACCACGCCCCGGCTACTCATAAAAGGCTGGTAGCCGTGCATATAACCATCCTGCACCAGCGGCTCCAATACGGCGGGGGGACTGATAAAAACATGCGGCGTAACTGAAAGGCGAAAATTACCAATGACGAGCCCGCCTGCACGCAACATTTCCGTTGCGATGCGCGGTGGCGTCGTGGTGTAGAAAATCTCGCCGACGGTGGGATGCGCGATCGAGAATGCGCGCAAGGTGTCTTGCAATGCCATGTGATGATTGCCATCCGAAACAACCACCAGACGCGCATGCACCGGATCGCCATGCAAATCCAGCCGCAGGCTTTCGTTCTGCTGGTAGCTCGGCAATTCGCGATCCGGCGGGGTCGCCTGTTCTAGTGGCCAGCTCAAATTGGGCATGGCGCGCTGCGTCTCTTAGTCGAAGGCGATGAACAGCGCGGAAGTCCACACTTTCGCATCATCAACCTGGCGCCCGAACAAATACACCGGACGATGTCCATGCGGGCCATTGTTTGGATCAATCGTCAGCGAACCACTCACCTCGCGTGGTGCGGGGGCGTCACTCATGCGCTCCA
>JAYVBU010000035.1:0-4505 GCA_043750335.1 Betaproteobacteria bacterium
TTTGCACCACGGAGTACGCAGAGGACACGGAGTTTAAAGTTTTAATTGGTTTTGCCTTACTCTGCGTACTCCGTGGTGAATGAATTTGATTTGGAACAACCCTCGCACCGAGGGGCGCTGCAGCTCACCATTGAACGCTAGGTGAGTCAGGCTTGGTGTGAAGGCTCATCGTAGTAACGGCGCCCATTCAATTCCTTTGAATGGAGAAGCCATGAGCGCCGTACTCAATCCCAATTTCACCGACTATAAAGTCGCCGACCTATCCCTCGCTGCCTGGGGGCGCAAAGAAATCAACATCGCAGAAACCGAAATGCCCGGCTTGATGGCGATTCGCGAAGAATTCAAAATACAGCAACCGCTCAAAGGCGCGCGCATTACCGGCTCGCTGCACATGACAATTCAAACCGCCGTGCTGATCGAAACGCTGACGGCACTCGGCGCAGAAGTACGCTGGGCCTCGTGCAATATTTACTCCACGCAAGACCACGCTGCCTCGGCCATCGCTGCTTCAGGCGTCCCCGTGTTCGCGTACAAAGGCGAATCCCTGGAAGAGTATTGGGAATACACGCACAAAATTTTCGAATGGGCCAATGGTCAATTCTCGAATATGATTCTGGACGATGGCGGCGACGCCACGCTGCTGCTGCATCTGGGTGTGCGCGCTGAGAGCGATATTTCCGTGCTCGCTAATCCAAGCTGTGAAGAAGAGCGCGTGCTCTATGCCTCCATCAAAAAAACCCTGGCAGCCCAGCCTGCCTGGTACTCGGCACGCATCGGCCACATCAAGGGCGTGACCGAAGAAACCACCACAGGTGTGCATCGCCTGTATCAGATGTTCCAGGATGGCAAATTAAAATTCCCAGCCATCAACGTCAACGATTCCGTTACCAAATCCAAATTCGATAATCTGTACGGCTGTCGCGAATCGCTGCTCGATGGCATCAAGCGCGCGACCGACGTGATGATCGCGGGCAAGGTGTGCGTGGTCTTAGGTTATGGCGACGTAGGCAAGGGCTGTGCACAAGCCTTCCGCGGCATGGGCGCCACGGTATGGGTCACGGAAATTGATCCGATCTGCGCCCTGCAAGCGGCGATGGAAGGCTACCGCGTGGTGACCATGGATGAAGCCGCCGACAAGGGCGATATTTTCGTCACTGCTACCGGCAATGTGCACGTCATCAACCACGATCACATGACGAAAATGAAAGACCAAACCATCGTCTGCAACATTGGTCATTTCGATTCCGAAATCGACATCGCCGGGGTAGAAAAATATCAATGGGAAGAAATCAAACCGCAAGTCGATCACGTGATCTTCCCCGATGGTAAACGCATCATCGTGCTGGCCAAAGGCCGCTTGGTGAACTTGGGTTGTGCTACCGGCCACCCCAGCTTCGTGATGTCGGCCTCCTTCTCCAATCAGACCATCGCGCAGATTGAGCTGTTCCTGCATACCGCCGACTACCCGGTAGGCGTGTATGTGCTGCCCAAACATCTGGACGAAAAAGTCGCGCGCCTGCACCTGAAGAAAATCGGCGCGCACCTGACGGAGCTATCCGACACGCAAGCCGCTTACATCGGTGTGCCGAAGAATGGTCCGTACAAACCGAATCATTATCGTTATTAAAATCTTGAACCACGGAGTACACAGAGGACACAGAGTAAAAATCTTTTTTATTCGTGAAACTCCGTGTCCTCCGTGTCCTCCGTGGTGAGAAAATATTATGTCTGCCCGAACATTCAGTTTCGAATTCTTCCCCCCCAAAACCCCCGAGGGCATGGATAAACTGCGCGCAACGCGGCAACAACTCGCGCAACTCAATCCCAAGTTTTTCTCGGTGACATACGGTGCGGGCGGCTCAACCCGCGACCGTACACTCGAAGCCGTGATGGAAATCCAGGCCGCCGGTTCTGCCAGCGCGCCGCATCTATCTTGCATCGGCTCGACGCAGGAATCGATTCAAGAAATTCTTGATTTATTTAAAGTGAAAGGCATCCGCCATATCGTCGCGCTGCGCGGCGATCTACCCTCGGGCATGGCGGACCCCGGCGAGTTTCGTTACGCGAACGAGCTAGTGGCTTTCATTCGCCAACAGACCGGCGATTGGTTTCACATCGAAGTCGCGGCCTATCCCGAGATTCATCCGCAGGCAAAAAACGCGCAAGATGATCTAAATAACTTTAAGCGCAAAGCCGACGCTGGCGCGAATGCGGCCATCACGCAATATTTCTACAACGCGGATGCTTACTTCCGTTTTGTGGACGATTGTGTAGCGATGAATGTAAACATCCCCATCGTGCCCGGCATCATGCCGATCACCAATTGCACGCAAATCCTGCGTTTCTCGGATGCCTGTGGGGCTGAGATTCCTAGGTGGATCAGAAAACGGCTCGAAGCCTATGGCGAAGATTTAGATTCGATTCGCGCCTTCGGTTTGGATGTGGTCACCGATCTATGCGACCGATTGCTGCAAGGCGGCGCACCCGGATTGCACTTCTACACGTTGAATCAAGCCGGGCCCAGCTCGATCATTTGGCAACGGCTGGGCTTGTAAACGCTAAGCGATACTCTCCACGCTCGACAGAGTGGAGAGCGCCACATCCGCCAGCAGCACCGCAAAATCCGCGTGCACTGCGCGCTCCGCAGTACGCACCGCCGCGTACAATTGCCCCCACAATCCCTTGGCGCCGATCGGCAGCGCGTGGACGTAGCCGCGATCCAGATAGTGCTGCACCGCCCAGCGCGGTAGCGCGGCGATGCCGCGCCGCGACGCCACCAATTGCAAAATCGCCACGGTTAATTCCGCCGTGCGCCGGGGCGGATTCACCCGCGCGGGTTTCAATACGTGGCGCACCAGATCCAGCATGCGGTCGGGCACCGGGTAGGTGATCAGCGTCTCGCGCTCAAAATCACGCGCCGTCAGATAGCTCTTGGCCGTCAGTGGATGACCGCGCGCTAGCAGCCCCACCATCTCGTAGGTGAATAGCGGAAAGTAGGCAACGCCCGCCTGGCGTTTCGCTTCCGACACGATCACCACCTCTGCCTGCCGCTCATGCAGCAACTTCAATGGCTCCGCGTGAAAGCCCGGTACCAGATCCAGCTCCACCTCCGGCTGGCGCTCGCGATAGGCATCCATCGCCGGCATCAGCCAGTCGTAACAGGTGTGGCACTCCACCGCGATGCGCATTTCGCGCGGCGCGCCCTGCGCCTTTAACTGCGCCAAAGCGCGCCGTGTCGCCTCCACCTCGGGCAATACGCGGCGCGCCAGCGCCAAGAGTTGCTCACCCGCCGCCGTGAGCCGTAGCGGCCGCTGCTGGCGCTCGAACAATGACACATCCAGGCCGCTTTCCAACGCCGCCAGTTGATGCGACAGCGCCGACTGGGTCAGGTGCAGCCGGGTCGCCGCCCGCGTCACATTGCCGGTATCTGCCATGGCGGCGATGGCTTTCAGATGGCGTAGCTCTATCATGATTAATTCTCATAGTAATGTGCAAATAATGCGTTTGAATCATATATCAAAACCCACCATCATGGCCGTTCTGACAAAAGGAAACGACCATGATCCACACGCACACCCTGGGCTACCCGCGCATTGGCGCACAACGAGAATTGAAATTTGCCCTGGAACAACACTGGCGCGGTGAGCTCACCGAGGTGGAACTGGAAGCCGTCGGGCATGACTTGCGTGCCCGTCACTGGGCAGCGCAACGCGCGGCGGGCTTAGACTACGTGACCGTGGGCGATTTCGCCTTCTACGACCACGTTGCTAATCACATTCAACTTTTGGGCTGTGAGCCCGCACGCTTCCATTTCACCACCGATACGCCGGAGCTGACCCGCTATTTTGCCCTAGCGCGCGGCGTCGCGGCTACGCACGGCACACTTGAAAGTGATTCGGCTTGCGCCTGCGGCGCGCACGATTCGCCCGCGTTGGAAATGACTAAATGGTTTGATACCAACTATCACTACTTGGTGCCTGAGTTCCTCCCGGAGACTTCATTCCAGCTCGCGTCCACGCGCCTGTTTGACGAAGTGGCGCAAGCACGCGCCTTGGGCCATCCGGTGAAAGCGGTGTTGCTGGGCCCGCTCACTTTTCTTTGGTTGGGAAAAGATAAAGTCCCTGACTGCAAGCGCCTGGATCTGCTCGAACGTATATTGCCGGTGTATGGTGAGATTTTGGCGCGGCTAAAAACACAGCAGGTCGAATGGGTGCAAATCGACGAACCGATCTTGGGTCTGGATTTGCCACCCGCGTGGCGTCAGGCATTCGAGGGGGCCTATTCGCACTTGGCAAGCAGCGGCGTGAAACTTCTGCTCGCCACTTACTTCGCACCGCTACAGGAAAACTTGCGTCTAGCCTGCCAACTGCCGGTGGCGGGATTGCACGTGGACGGCGTGCGTGCGCCGGAAGAACTCAGCGGCGTAGTGGACTGGTTGGCGGCGCACAAAATATTGTCCGTAGGCATCGTCGATGGACGCAACATCTGGCGCACCGATCTGGATG
>JAYVBU010000036.1:0-4504 GCA_043750335.1 Betaproteobacteria bacterium
TTTGATCCTGAAACCGTGCGTTTTTTTATTCTGCGCGCGCACTACCGCAGCGCATTGAATTATTCCGATCAGCATTTGCAGGATGCGAAGCAATCCTTGGACGGCTTGTATCTGACGCTGCGCGATGTGCCGCCTGAGGAGATTCACATCGAATGGAATGATCCCTACGCCGCCAGGTTCATGCAGGCCATGGACGACGATTTCGACAGCCATGGCGCGATTACTGTGTTGTTTGAATTGTCGCGCGAGGCGAACAAGTGCAAATCGGGTCAGCTCTCCGGTCTGCTGAAAGCCTTGGGCGGGGTGCTGGGACTATTGCAATCCAGCGCGGCGGAATACCTCAAGAATGGTGTGGACGCTGCTGGTTTAAGTGCCGAGCGCATCGATCAACTCATCGCTGAGCGTCTCGCCGCGCGCAAGGCCAAGGATTTCACCCGTTCTGACGCGATTCGCAAGATGTTATCCGAAGCGGGCGTGATTCTTGAAGACGGTCCGCAAGGCACGTCCTGGCGTCGCGCTTAGCGGATACAACGCGCGCGAATCCCATTGCCCACCCGCCGGGTGCGGCTTATGATGGCGCGGTGATTTATAGAGAGGCCGCGCCATCGCAACTTTTAAGACAGTCTTCCCGCCGCTGCTGATTGAATTGCAGCACCACTTAGCGTTCGTCAAGAGCATCGTAGATCGTGTTTTCGCCGATGATCCGGTTATGGCCAGTTTGCCCGAACCGGAATATTGGCATTGGTACGACAACGTCGATAACCGTCTGGTGAAACAACTAGCGAACGACGATTTGCGTTCGGCTTGGGCCCATACCGGGCGGGTGCATAAGCAGTTTCTCAAAGCCGCTGAAGCGACGGTAAATCTTGCTGCCAAGGGCGAGTCGGCGCGTGCGCGCATCCAATTGAATGAGGTTTTTTCTCTTTCCAATGAGCTCACTGGCTTATTAGTCGGCGGCAGTATTGCTGAGCTGGTGAGCGCCATCCAATCGCACGAGCAATTACTGGCCACCCGTTACGAGCGTGATTTCCTTGAAGCGACCCATATGGGGCGTTTTACCCTGCGCATGAGCGATAGTTTAATCATGGAGGCGGATGACAGCTTTCTTGATTTTTGCGGCTATTCGCGTGAGGATTTGATCGGTAGTCCGGTCAATACGCTGCTCGGCAAACAGGCGCTTACGCGCATGCTGGCTGCGGCGCGCAATATGGAGAAAACCGAGCGTGTCGCCATCAAGGCCAAGCATGGTGCGGGGCACCCGATCACGTTGGACGTGATCGCCTATATCGATCAAGACAACCAGACCGAGTTGCTGCATGCCTTTGCGGTCAATGTGACACAAACCGAAACCGAGGCGCAGCAGCGGCGCTTGCTGTCCACCGCCGTCGAGGCATCGGGCCAATCCGTGTTGATTACTAACGGCAAGCAAGAAATCGTTTACGCAAACCCCGCTTTCACCCAGATCACAGGGTATGAATCGGATGAGGTGATGGGCAAAACGCCGCGTTTCCTGCAAGGCGCTGAAACCAGCCAAGCAACGCGGGTGGCGATTCGCGAGGCGCTGGCGTCCAACAAGCCGGTACGCGTCGAAATATTGAATTATCACAAAAGCGGACGACCGTATTGGCTCGATCTTTCTATCGTCCCAGTACTCGATGACGAGAGCGAAGTGACAAACTACGTGGCGATCGAAGTTGATATCACTGAGCGTAAAAAAGCCGAGCAAGAAATTGCCCGCATCGCCATGGAAGATCACCTCACGGGGCTCGCCAACCGACGCGCGGCAGAAGACCGTCTTGAGTTGGAATGGGGGCGTGCCCGACGCGATCACGGCGAATTTGCCGTAGCGATTGTGGACATTGATCGTTTTAAATTGGTGAACGATCAGCATGGGCATCACGTTGGCGATCAGGTGCTAAAACATGTCTCGACCGTGATGGCGTCAAACCTGCGCGGCGGCGACTGGATCGCGCGCTGGGGCGGGGAAGAATTCATTGTCTGCTTCCATGATTTGGATCGACGCGGCGCGCTGACCGCTGCCGAGCGGCTGCGTAAACATGTGAAATCAAAACCCATCACGCTATCGCAGGGTGAATTGCCAGTGACCGTGAGCATGGGGGTTTCCTTGTATAGCGCGGAGCATAAAAAAATAGAAGAAATGCTCGCCCAAGCTGACGCCCTGCTCTACGAGGCTAAACACGCGGGGCGGGATAAAGTCATGTGTGCGGGCAAGGACGCGAGTCGAAAAGGCGGCGTGATTTGGGAAGGTTCGCAAGTTCAGAGCGCATTGCAAGAGGGTCGGGTATTGCCGGCTTATCAGCCCATCGTCGATTTGCGTACTGGGCGCATCGTGGCAGAGGAGGCGCTGGCGCGCATTCGCGCCAAAGATGATAGCTTGGTTCCCGCGATTAACTTTATTCAGGCGGCAGAAGCGTTGCATCTCATACGTGCAATTGACGAGACCATTTCCAACTGCGCGTTGGAGCGTTGCGGCCTCGCTATTCCAGGGCAGGACGAAGATGTGTTCGTCTCGCATTTTATTAATCTTTCACCACAGTTTTTGGCTAATCCTGAAGCCGTGGATAATCTATTGGAACGCGCGCGCGGCTACTGTGCGCGTAGCGGCACAGATAGTGCCGCAATGAAGCCCATGGTGATCGAAATCACCGAGCGGCAATCGGCCGATATCCTGCTGTTGAAAAAACATCTCAAGCCACTGATGGATTTCGGCTTCCGCTTGGCGCTAGACGACTTTGGCAGCGGGTATTCGTCCTTCCTGTATTTGGCCGAATTGCCCGTGAATTTCATTAAGATAGAAGGCTGGATGGTAAACCGCATCAACCAGGACAAACGCATTCGACAATTGGTAGAAACCCTGGTCAATACCGCGCAAAAATTCAATATCCTCACGGTGGCAGAATGCGTCGAAGACCCTGAGACGGCGCAGGTGTTATGCGATATTGGAGTTGATTGGGCACAGGGATATTATTTCGCTCGACCCGCAATAGCGTAGGCGCAAAGCGTGTCGAGCGATCTGTGATAGCATGCGCGCTTTTCCGCAAAGCGCCACCATGAAAATCTGCATTGTTTCCGACAGCCATGACAACCGCCGCTTACTGGGCAGTGCGGTAGAAGACGCCAAGTTGCAGGGCGCAGTAGCCGTGTTGCACTGCGGCGATGTCGTCGCGCCGACGACGCTGCGCGTGCTACAAAAATTCGGTTTGCCGGTGCATGTGATTTACGGCAACAACACAGGCGATTTGTACAGCATGTCAAAGCTATCGCACGAACCGGATAGCGTGGTGCAATTCCATGGCCCCGACGCGGGCATCGTGATGGCCGAGAAAAAAGTATTTCTCGTGCATTACCCACACTACGCACACGGCATGGCAACTACCGGCGATTGGGATATGGTGTGCTGCGGTCACGATCATCGCGCAGAGATTAAGTGGATTGACAATATCAAAGGCGGTAAAACGCTGTTGGTCAATCCGGGCACGGTGGGCGGGGTGGGTTCTCCTGCCACGTATGTGCTGGGCGATTTAAGTACGATGACATTTGAAATCGTCAATGTGCCTACGCAGCAAGGTGAATTGTGCAATATGCCGCGCGTGGCAAAACATTAGCGTCAGCTAATGCATTATCCAGTGATTGCGCTCAAATTTAGCGCCTCTATCGACTTATAAGAAATTTCAATTGTTTTTGGCGAGCCCGAATCTGGAACGGGCATGCGATTCAGAGTAATATCCGGAGTCTTGAAAAACACGCTTTTGCCAAATTGGGCGCATTCAATTAACCCGATTTACGTACCGATTTTTTATGTTCAGCGGCGCACATTGCCGTCGATCGACAACCATCCGTATTTGGAGGAGACCTCATGACGGAAGTAGTGGCAACCAACCAGACCATCTTAGTGGTCGGCGGCGGCATCAGCGGCATGACAGCGGCCCTAGAGGCAGCGGAGTGTGGTAAAGATGTCGTCCTGCTGGAAAAAAACCCCGCACTCGGCGGTCGTGTTTCGCAGCTGTATCGCTATTTTCCGAAACTGTGTCACCCGACCTGCGGCCTGGAAATTAACTTACGTCGCCTCAAGGGCAGCCGCCGCATTCGCACGTTAACCATGGCGGAAGTGACCAGCATCAGCGGTCAAAAGGGTGACTACACCATCAATGTGAAACTCTCGCCACGCTATGTAAACGAAAATTGCACAGCTTGTGGAGAATGTGCCAAAGCAGTGACCACTGAAGTACCCAACGCCTTCAACTACAACCTGAATAAGATCAAAGCCGCCTACATTCCGAACGCCATGGCTTATCCCATGCGTTATGTGCTCGATCCCTCGATCATTGGTACCCCGGAAGCGGACAAGGCTAAAGCGGCTTGCAAATACGGCGCAATCGACTTGGATATGAAAGAAGAGACGATCCAGATCAAAGCGGGTGCGGTGATCTGGGCTACCGGTTGGCAGCCTTATGATGCAGCGAAGATTCAGCCGTATGGCTAC
>JAYVBU010000037.1:0-9754 GCA_043750335.1 Betaproteobacteria bacterium
CGAGCGTAAAAGGGCTCGTCAGCAGCCACAAACCGAGCATCATGTTCAAATAATGCGGCCACAGCATCCTGCGATGATCTTCAAGCATCATGTCGGCAGGTTCACCTGCATGCTCCGTGGCTGCACCGCGCGGCACTAACGCCATGCCGCACTTGGGGCAATTGCCGGGCGCACTAGCCATCACTTCGGGATGCATCGGACAGGTGTATTCGACCGACTGCGCTGGCGCAGGTGGCGCGAGTGGTGTTAACCGCGTATCGCAACGCGGACAATTTCCCGGTGCAGATTGACAGACTTCAGGATGCATCGGGCAGGCATGCTGCAAGCGGCCAGATTCTGCCGTCTGCGTGGCTGAATCATGCGTGTGTTCGTGGGTAGGCGCTGAGTCGGGCGCGTCCACCTGCGGCGATATTTGGGCTATTTTTTTCGGCATTGACGCGGGGGGCTCCAGGCCGTGCTCGCGATACCAGCCGAATGGATCGTCCTGCAATGCCGCTACCATCTTTGGCAGTGTCTGGCGTAGCGTATGGCGGGGTGTCCAATCCAGCAAGGTGCGGGCGCGCGTGATGTCGAGGGCGTAGTGGTCGTTGGCGCGGTCAATCATCCACGGCTTGATGAACGGCTCCTCGCCGGGCATGTGATCCTGAAGCCATGCACCGACTTTCGCTATTGGCCCGGGAATGTTGTGCGTCTCCCACGACTCATCGCGAATCAGGCGCGAGAACGTATGTTGCAACTCGTCGTAACTCAGCGTCTCCGCCTCACCGATAAGGATCGCTATCTCTGGCGGCAGCTGGGCGCGACGCGCGATGGCGCGCTCGATGGCGTCCACCACATCCTCCAGATGACAGTAGGCTTGGCCGTGCGAAGTCTCACCGGAATACAAGTGACCAGCGATCTGCTGCTCGTAGATGCGCTGCATTTGGTGCGCGAGCGGCGGCGAGTGGCAGACATCGTCATAGACACCGGCTAGGCGCAAAATCACGGCGGGAATCGCGCCGCGCTCCGCATGGATGAGTGCTTCGGTGCGCACCTTCGACGCCGGATAGGCCCAGGTCGGCCCAATCGGCCAGTCCTCGGTGATGAATTGGCCCGGCTCGCCGGGTTGGTGCACAAGCATGGTGCTGGCAAATATAAATTGCTCGACCTCGAAACCTGCGCGCAATCCGCGTAAGAGACGTCGCGTACCTTCAACCGTGATCGCTTCATATTTCGGGCTCGGCTTACCCAAAAAATCGTAATAGGCCGCCAAATGCACTACCGCGCTGACGTGCGACCCATGCTGATCCCGCAGGAGATGCAGCCCCTCGCGCACGCTGTCATCGGAAGCGATATCGACACCAATGCAAACACAGTCAAGCGCTGCTGGCGTAGAGGTCTTGCGCTCAAAGCCCACAACATCACTGAAACGACCGGTCAGGCGTTGCATCACTGCATCGCCGATGCGGCCACTGGCACCTGTGATAAGGACGATATTTTTTTCGGGTTTCATGGCGGCATTCCTGCGCTAAAGGGGATTCGCAGAGCGGTTCGGGCTGGATTTATTGCTTGGTCTCAAAATAGGCGCGCAACGCCACAGCCGAGGGCTGTTCCCGAAACACGATTTCACCATCGACGATTAAATTGGGCGAATGCCGAATGCTGTATTTTTGCACTAAGTCAGCGCAGTCCTCCACGAAGCACAAGCTATAGGGGATGTTTAAACTCACAAGTTCTGCTTCGAGATTATGACGATGCGAACAAGCTTTCGACGCGATGATGGTTACATCCATATAGCCTCCAGTAAAATTTATGCGGTGTTGTACGCTTCGATTTTTTAATCCACTGAGCCGTTTTCAACCAAGAACGGATCCGGGTATTTCGCAATCGAGAGATCAGCTTGTACATTTACACGAACTGCTTTGTGAGTTCAGTGCGCTATCGCACAAAGCCATACTCAGATGGGTAAACCCCGGCTGTGCCGGGGCGTCCAAAGATTAAAGCCGACCGCCGAACAAACCGATCAGACCGATCACAATCAAATAAATGGCGACAATGTAGTTCAGCAGACGCGGCACAAGCAGAATCAGAATACCGGCGATCAGTGCAATGAGCGGGGCGAGGCTTAGAGTCATGTTCATATTTATCTCCTGGGTGATGATTTAACTGCTGGGGGTAGCGCCATAATATTTACTTCGACCGCATGCTCCTGGCGGTCGTCGATCAAGGGAATAACATTCTCGGCGTGTGCAACGCCATCCACCGTCACATGCATTGCGTCGCCCTTATCGGCAATGCTTTGCGTCACGGCGATGTGATAGACCGTCTCCCGATAACGATAATGCAGCTTGAAATGCGTCCAATCCAGCGGCAGGCAAGGTGCTAAATAAAGCTTGTCGGTTTCTAATCTAAGGCCGAGCAAAGACTCCACAATGAGTCGATACATCCAACCGGCCGATCCCGTGTACCAGCTCCAGCCGCCGCGCCCGGCATGGGGTTCCACCGCATACACATCGGCTGCGACGACGTAGGGTTCGACTTTGTAGCGCGCCACATCTGCGGGTGTTTTTGCGTGGTTAACGGGATTTATCATGGCAAACAATTCCCACGCACGCGCACTGTCCCCTAAGGCTGCGAACGCCATCACAGTCCAGATGGCGGCATGCGTATATTGCCCACCATTTTCACGTACACCGGGGACGTAGCCCTTGATATAACCTGGGTCCATATCCGATGTGTCGAACGGCGGGTCCAGAAGTTGGATCAACGCCGTATCGTGTTGCACCAGCCGCGCATAGACCGCCTCCATGCCCCGACGCGAACGGGTTTTATCGCCCGCGCCTGAGAGCACCGACCAGCTTTGCGAGATCGAATCAATCTGGCATTCGGTATTGTCGGCGGACCCCAGCGGCGTACCATCGTCAAAGTAAGCGCGACGATACCAATTGCCATCCCAAGCATTGGCCTCGATCCGCAGGCGCAGTTGTGCGGCTTCGCTGCGGCACTGCTCAGCAAAGGCCACATCCCCTACGTGTTGCGCCAATCCCGTAAAACGCGTCAGCACTTCATACAAGAAAAAACCGAGCCAGACGCTTTCACCCTTGCCATTCAAGCCCAATAAATTCATGCCGTCGTTCCAATCCCCGGAGCCGATCAGCGGCAGGCCATGTTGACCAAAGCGCAAGCCATGCTGGATCGCGCGCACACAGTGCTGATACACATTGGCCGACTCGCTGGATTGTCTGGGCAAATCGTAATAGGAGTCCTCATCGGGGGCGACGGGCCGACCTTCGAGGAAGGTCCTGGATTCATCCAACACGCCAGTATCGCCGGTACACATCACATAGCGACAAACCGCCAACGGTAGCCACAGATAATCATCGGAACAATGTGTGCGTACACCGCGGTTCGTCGGCGGATGCCACCAATGCAGTACATCACCCTCCACAAACTGCTGCGTGGCGGCTAGTAACAGTTGCTCGCGCACGCGTTGTGGCTCGGCATGTATCAAGGCCATCACGTCTTGCAATTGATCGCGAAACCCGAAGGCACCGCCCGATTGATAATAGCCACTGCGCGCCCACAGACGACAGGCAAGCGTTTGATACACGAGCCAGCCGTTGGTCAGCACGTTGAGAGACGCATCGGGTGTCTCTACCTGTACTGCGCCAAGCGTGTGATTCCAATATTGGTGAACAGCGTCGAGTATCGCGTGAGCGGTAGCCGATCCACGAAAACGGCGCACCAGCTTGCGCGCGTCGTCATTGCCACGTCTGCCCGCTTGGCCCAAGCGAAAAACGATCTCGCGTTCTTGCCCATCGGCCAAATCGAAGCTCACTTGGATCGCAGCGCAGGGATCTAAACCTGCCCCCGTCTTGCCTGACAGTCGCGCGCGCGCCATTGCCGCTGGGTTGTTAAGTGAGCCATTGCGGCCGATGAACTCGGCACGATCACAACTAATGCTGCGGCTTGCATCATCCACATCGAAAAACGCGATGCGTTCGGCGAATTCTGTGTTGTAAGGGTTGCGCGCGAACAACGCGCCACTGTCGGCATCCACTTCGGTGGTCACATGCATGGCTGATTTTGGCTGCAAATCGCCCAGCACCCATTCTACGTAGCCTGTTGCGGACAGTCGGCGAGGCCGACCCGAGGTATTTCGGACTTTCAAGACCGAGAATTTGACCGCTGCATCCAAGGCCACGTACACCCACAGCGCCGAGGTGATGCCCCCTTCGCTGTATTCAAATACGCTGTAGCCAAATCCGTGACGGCTGACATACGCATTCGTGCCACGACAGGGCAGCGGCGTGGGTGACCAAAAATGACCGCTCTCCTCATCGCGCAGATAAAACGCTTCGCCGCTCGCATCCGATACCGGGTCGTTGTGCCAGGGCGTGAGCCGGAACTCATGCGCATTCTCGCTCCACGTGTAGGCTAAGCCGTTCTCTGAAATGACCGTGCCAAAATGTGCATTTGCCAGCACATTCACCCACGGCGCGGGGGTGACTTGTTCCGCCGTAGTGGTAATGACGTATTCGTGTCCGTCCGGCGTGAACCCGCCTAGGCCGTTGTGCAGGATGAGATCGCGTCGCACTTCTGGCGCAACCTTTGGATCGGCGCGGTGCTTGCGGGTCGGCTGCAAGCGCGGCACCCGCACTTCTCTCAGGCTGCGGCGGTTGATCTGTTCTGCGAGTGTGCCCCGGTTGTCGCTGATAATGGCGCGCGCGACAGATTGAAACAAAATACGATCTTCGTTCGATATCTGTTCTGCAGAGCGCACGAAGATACCGCCTGGTCGGTCGATCATATGCGCTTCGACCCCCGCTGCAATCAAACCAATAATTTGATCTTGGAGCAATTGCCGGTAACCGGCGCGGTCTTCGTTCCAGATCACTAAATCAACCGCCAGCCCTTTTAATCGCCAATAGGTGTGCGCTTGCACCATCTGCCGCACCAATTCGATATTGGCTGCATCGCTAATCTGCAACAACACGATGGGCAGATCACCGGAAATGGCATAGCCCCATAAGCCGGATTGCCCACGGCGATTCTGTAGCAAAATACCGGTGTCGGCGCGCAGCGCGGCATTGGCATAGACCACCGAATTGGCTAGACGACCGTAGAGTTGCGCATCGGCCTCACTGGCATTTATCTGGCGCAATACCACGTGCGCATGCGTCCACGCCAATTCAAAAACGCGATCCGCCAGCCGCCTATCCTGATATTTTTCGGCCAAGCCAAGTACCGCGTCACGGGTGTCTCCCACACCGGTGACCATATCAACGATGACCGTTTGTTCTGGATCGAGCGTGATGGTGTGGCGAATCGCAACAATCGGGTCCAGCACCGATCCCTGGCTGCCGGAGAGCTTGCCCGCAGAACCTGCAACGTCACACATCGCTTGCGGGTTGGCAGCGGTACGACCGCGGCCAATGAATTGCATGCGGTCGGTCTCATAGCTAATGTCGTCACTATCCGCCCCGTGTACCGCCATCAAATGCACCATCCACGGCGCCTGTTCGCTGCGCGAGCGTGGTCGGCGTGTGCAGAGGATGGCTTGATGTTGCTCAATAATTTCAGTCTGCACAAATAAATTACTGAAAGCGGGATGCAGCGCGTCTGCAGCGGCGACAGCAAGCACGACTTCGGCATAACTCGTCACCGTGATGGTGCGGCGTGTGCGGGAACGATTGGTGAGATGGAGGCGGCGCAGCTCGATATCGTCTTCCGGCGACACCACGATCTCGGTGTGCATTTCGTAATCGCCATCACCCAGGGAATCGCGGCGGCGAAATTCTGCACGACCCTCAGAAAAAATCGCTTCGTAATGCTTCGCTTGCTGCCGTGTCGGCTGATACGCGGTTGACCACACTTCTGCGCTTCTCACATCACGCAGATAACAAAACGTGCCCCAGTGGTCGCATGTCGTGTCTTCGCGCCAGCGCGTGACGGCGATATCTTTCCAGCGGCTATAGCCACCGCCCGCGTTGGTGACCATCACTTGGTAACGGCCATTGGACAACAATTGCACTTCCGGTGACGGCGTATTGGGGTTGGTGACAACGCGATTCGCTGCTTCTGCAGCATCCGCAGTTGGTCGAATGTCGGAGAGCTGAGCATTATGCGGAAACAAGACCGTCGCACGGGTTACACGCTCCTGCAATAGCAGTAGAGTCGCCTGGAACAGCGGATCCGACACAAAGCGTTGCTGCATCGGACGATCCAGCAGCAGGTAGGACAGCGAGAGCAAACTCATCCCTTGGTGATGCGCCATATAGGAACGCACCACGGTATTCGATTCTCCGCGCCGTTGACGTGACGGGGTGTAGTCGATGGCTTCGTACAAACCGAATTTACCCGCCAAACCGGCTGCGGCGAGCCGCTGCAAATTCTGACACGCGGCCTCGGGCGCCACCATCAAGGCCAACGCAGAGGCATAAGGTGCTACGACCAAATCATCGACGAGACCGCGTTTAAGTCCTAAGCCTGGCACACCAAAAGCACGGTATTGGTAGTTAAGATGAACATCGACCAAGTGGTAACCGGACTCCGACATGCCCCACGGCACGCCGCGCTGCCGCCCATACTCGATCTGCCGTGCCACCGCAGCCTGATAGGTCTGATCGAGCAGCGTGTTATTAAAAGTCGGCATCACCAGCAGCGGCATCAGGTACTCGAACATCGACCCGCTCCACGACAACAGAACCGGTTTTCCCCCCGCGCTGGTGAGCAGCCGACCCAGGGCAAACCAGCTCTCTTGCGGCACTTGACCTTGTGCAATCGCAACGAAGTTAATCAAGCGCGCTTCAGACGCCAACAGGTCGTAATAACTCGCGTCGCGCCGCAACTCAACCACGTTGTAGCCGATCGCCAACAGACGCGATGCCTTGTCGTACAAAAAGCCAAAGTCCATGTACGCGAATTCACTGGCTTGCAGCGCCAGCTTGTCGATCTGCGCCATCCGCTCCAAGGCGCGATGACGCGCGTTATTCATGCAGTGTTGAAACGCCTGCAACCACTCCTGTTCTGCTGCACCCAGCCGCCGCTCGATATTTGGACGTAAGCCATCGTCGAAACTTGCCAACTCGCGCAGCGTGGGCAGCGTACTGAAGCCGGGATAATCAGCCAGCCCACTCGGCGCAGGTGGCAGCAGTAGCCACGGCGCAAGATACGTCAACTCATCAAGCGCGGCGCGACATTGCCGGGCCAAGGTATGCGCCCACCAACTCGCATCGCTCCGGGCAGCGAATGCTGCCGGTACTGCGCTAGCGTGATCCACGTTCAGGGATGGGGGGATGTCTGCTTCGACAGCGAGATAGGTTTCAGCGCTTTTTGAAGACGACATGGGGATAGCATCGAGACTGTCGGCAAACGCCGTCGTGCATCTCGTCAATTGATTAAGGCACTGCCACACTTCAGCCAGCGCGCGTGGCCGCGAAGCGCTGGCCGCCTCTACATCCGCCTGCAAGCTTAAAAGCTGGGCCGATGAGGGAACCTCCTCTAGCAGAATATCTAAGGTGTCGCGCAGACCGTCAATCCATCGCTCTCCTAAAATCGGCGCATCGGGAAGCGCTTGCAAACCAGGCCGTAGCGTCAGCAGATGACCTGCAAGGTTGCCGCTATCCACCGTCGAAACATATTTTGGGTGCAGCGTTTGCAAAGATAAGGTGTCGTACCAGTTGTAGAAATGGCCACGGTAGCGCTCCAAGCCTTCTAGGGTACGCAGGGTATTTTCCGTGCGCGCGAGGAGTTGCCCGGCCGGGAGGTAGCCGAAGTCGTAGGCCGTTAAGTTGGCCAGTAGTGCGAGACCGATATTGGTCGGCGAAGTGCGGTGTGCCAGTGCAGCGCCGCGATATTCCTGATAATTATCTGGTGGCAGCCAGTGATCTTCCGGGCCGACGAAGTTCTCGAAAAAGGCCCAGGTTTTGCGCGCCAGTTTGTGCAGAAAAATATTTTGCGTGAGCGACAGCCGCGCTTCGCGGCGCACCAAGGGTTGGCTGATCCACCAAGCAATGACGGGGGAAGCCAGCCACAAAAAAAGGATGGGCGCTGCGATGGCGAACACGGTGGGTTTGAATAGCAGGAGATAAACCGATGCAGCACTAGCGATCAAGGGCGCGATCCACATCGTGCGCAGACTGCTGGCTAAATCCGTACTGCTATGAGGTGCTGCTTCGCCCGAAGGATTCCATTCCAGCAGTCGTTTGTGCGTGAATCCCATGCGCCCCAACGTGCGCAGGATCGCATCCAAGCTGTAATAGGCTTCATAGGGCAGGCAGGCTACGGTGAGGCTTGCTTGTGCCAAGTGCTGAATGGCCGCATCACGTGCGACGGTAAAATGCTGACTGAACAGCACTTCACGCGGCTTGTGCAATAACGCCAGAAGCCAGGAAACTCCAGACGGAATCAAGACAACACCCAACACCGCCAAAGTCCAATACCCAGGCGCTGCCAGTAGCGCCCAAGCGAGCAGCAATAGTAGCGTCAAGGCCAGTGGCACTAGGCTGCGCCGCAAGTTGTCGAATAGTTTCCACTGCGACAACCAGGACAGCGGGTTTTTCTGCCAACGCCCATGAGGGCCAGGAACGCGCGGCAGCAGCCAAGCCAACAATTGCCAATCGCCACGTATCCAGCGATGACGGCGGCTCACGTCCGCACTGTAGTGTGCAGGATAATCTTCATACAAATGCACATCGCTCAAAAGACCCGCGCGCGCATAACATCCTTCCAGCAAATCGTGACTGAGAATCCGGTTTTCGGGAAAGCGTTCATGCAAAGTCTGCTCAAACGTATCCACCTCGTAGATGCCCTTACCGATGAAGGAACCTTCACCGAACACGTCTTGGTAGATGTCAGATATGGCGCGGGTATAGGGGTCGATGCCAGAGTCCATACCATGCAATTTCGCATAGCGCGATCGGTTTGCACCCTCCAGGCTCACGCTCACGCGTGGCTGAAGAATGCCGTAACCCGCGCACACCCGTTGCCGTGATACATCGTAGTGCGGGCGATTCAAGGGATGCGCCATGGCCCCCACAAATTCTCGCGCAACATCGCGTGGCAACTGCGTATCCGTATCCAAGGTGATGACGTATTGGATATTCGTGAGGCATGCGATATCGCCGACAACACGCGCGAAACGTTCACTGGCCGTACCGCGCAGGAGTGCATTCAAATCTGAAAGCTTGCCCCGTTTACGTTCATAGCCCATCCAGATGCGCGCTTGCGGATTCCAGCGACGCGGGCGATGAAACAGGAAAAACAAATCTTGACCCACAACGCCATATTTTGCATTTAGCGCTTCGATACGCTCTGCCACCAACTGTAGCAGCGCATCGTCTTCGATAAGCGTTTCTGTCGGTGCATCGCGAAAATCGGTCAACAAACCGAAATATAAGTTGGCGTCCCGATTCGCCAAAAAACGCACCTCCAGCGCCTCGATTAGATCGTAGATATTGTGTGGGCTGGTGAGCATCGTCGGCACGATCACCAGTGTTCGTGCGTGCGCCGGAATGCCGGTAGAAAAATCCATGCGCGGCATCAGAAGCGGGCGCACCACCAAAGACACCAGCCAATTCACCAAGGCCAGTGCTAACTGGCTGGTGGCGAGCAAAGCGAGCAGGCCAATCCCCACCCACACCCCTTCCGATACGCCTTGAACCAGCACCATCAGACCCGCACTGAACAGCAGCGTGAGCAGCGTGATCGCACCGAGATAGCCGACCAATGGACGTCTCGCGCCGATTTTGGCGAGCTTTTCGGTCATCGAAAA
>JAYVBU010000038.1:0-9751 GCA_043750335.1 Betaproteobacteria bacterium
CGCATTTGAAGCGTCAGCGCTTGCCTTCATTGAAGATAACCCGCCCCGACATCGCAATCTGCGCTGGCACGGTTTTGCGTTCCCCGAATTTTTAGCGCGGCAGTTTCCGCAGGATTTGGACATCGCTGAGTTGGCCTTAATCGACTGGCAGTTACGATGTGCGTTTGACGGCCCAAACGCCACCCCGCTGGCGCTAACGGAATTAGCTGCGCTCACCCCGGAGAGTTGGGAGACGGTCGGCTTTCAATTAGTCCCCACCTTGTTTATGACGCCGCTGCGCTATAACACCATCGGCATTTGGCATGCGCTCGATCAGGCGCAAACGCCGCCAGCAGCGGAATTATTACCAGAATCGAGTTGCTTGCTGATTTGGCGCAAAGCGTGGCAACCCCATTTCCGTACCATCTATGCTGTTGAGCAGGCCGCCTTGACGCAATTAAAGGACGGCGCATCGTTTGCAGCCGTATGCGCCGCCTTGAGCGAGCAGTTTTCTGACCAAGAAGCTGCCACTGTGGCCGCTGAAGGCTTGCGTACTTGGTTGCAGGATGAGTTGATAGTTGGGCTGACGGGTTTGCCTCCCGCCTAAAGCCGCTACGCCAGCCTGTCAAAAATTAATTAACATATTGATTTATATAGATATAATTTTATGGGCGGCGGGCACTTTCGCGCCATTCAGGACGAAACCCTTTGACCGTTAGTCGCATTTACAATACAATGCGCGGTTTTCCGAATTGAATTAACGGAGATTTACCATGTATGCGGTCGTAAAAACTGGTGGCAAGCAGTATCGCGTGAGCCCCGGCGAAAAATTTAAAGTAGAACAGATACCGGCAGACATTGGCAGCGAAATCGTTCTGGAAGTCTTGATGGTTGCCGACGGCGACATCGTGACCCTGGGCACCCCTTTGGTGTCTGGTACCAGCGTCAAAGCCAAAGTGTTGTCCCATGGTCGTGGTAAGAAAGTGACGATTTTTAAAATGCGTCGTCGCAAACATTATCAAAAGCACCAGGGTCATCGCCAAAACTATACCGAAC
Source organism: Betaproteobacteria bacterium (assembly GCA_043750335.1). Lineage (GTDB taxonomy): Bacteria > Pseudomonadota > Gammaproteobacteria > Burkholderiales > Thiobacteraceae > RBG-16-58-11. The sequence goes on from JAYVBU010000038.1 coordinate 1,036, forward strand.
TCGAAGTTCAGAGCATCGGCTAAGTAAAGGACATTATCCATGGCACATAAAAAAGCAGGTGGTAGTTCCCGTAACGGTCGCGACTCGCACTCAAAACGCCTCGGCGTGAAGCGCTACGGCGGTCAATTGGTAAATGCAGGCGAGATCATCATCCGCCAGCGCGGCACCCAGTTCCACGCAGGCGATAACGTCGGCATGGGCAAAGATCACACCTTGTTCGCGAAAGTGGACGGCAAGGTCAACTTTGCAATCAAAGGTGCTGCACAGCGCAAAATGGTTAACATCGAGCCGGTTGCAGCTTAAGCCCGTTCGAGCCACACCGAACCACGGGCCCTCTCGCGAGATAGGGCCTTTTTGTTTTTACTGAAGCTAAAATCTTTTTTGCCACAGAGGTCACAGAGATCACAGAGAAATGCGCGGCAGGCTTTTGATCCGCTGTATGAGTAAGCGTGATATGTTGAGCAATAGTGTCGTTTTTCTCTGTGCCCTCTGTGGCAAATGGTTTCCCGGTTTTTTTGAGCCTTACCTATGAAATTCATCGACGAATCCCTGATACGTGTCCAAGCCGGTAACGGTGGGGATGGCTGCGCCTCGTTCCGGCGTGAAAAGTTTATTCCCAAAGGCGGGCCGGATGGCGGCGACGGTGGGCGCGGCGGTAGTGTGTATGCGGTGGCTGATCGCAATATCAATACACTGGTCGATTATCGCTTTCAGCGTACGCATAAAGCCAAGAGTGGTGAAAACGGGCGTGGCGCGGATTGCTACGGCGCAGGCGGCGAAGACGTTTTCCTGCGCATGCCGGTTGGTACGGTCATCACGGATGTGGATACCGAAGAAGTGATCGCCGATTTGGCGCAAGACGGCGCGCGTGCTTTGATCGCTAAAGGCGGCATCGGCGGCATCGGCAATCTGCATTTCAAATCCAGCACCAATCGCGCACCGAAACAATTCACGCGCGGCGAGCTAGGCCAAGATCGCCAGTTGAAATTGGAGCTCAAAGTGCTGGCCGATGTGGGTTTGCTCGGTATGCCAAACGCAGGCAAATCGACGTTCATCCGCGCCGTCTCGGCGGCCAAGCCGAAAGTCGCCGACTATCCCTTTACTACGTTGCACCCGAATCTGGGCGTGGTGCGCGTCGATAACAATCGCAGCTTCGTTATCGCCGATATTCCTGGCCTGATTGAAGGCGCTGCCGAAGGCGCGGGTCTCGGCCACCAATTCCTGCGTCACTTGCAGCGTACGCGTTTGCTGCTGCATATCGTTGATCTCGCGCCCTTCGACGAAAATACCGATCCAGTCAAAGAAGCTAAAGCGATTGTCGAGGAGTTGCGTAAATACGATCAACAACTCTATGACAAGCCGCGCTGGCTGGTGCTGAACAAGCTCGACATGATCGCGCTAGACGAGCGCGCTGAACGGGTTAAAGACTTTCTCAAGCGCTACAAATGGATGGGCGAGTGCTTCAGCATCTCTGCCCTGAATGGTGAGGGTTGCCCCGCACTGACTTACGCGATCATGGATTATATTGATACCGTCAAACCGCGCGAACCGAGCAGTGATGACGAAGCCTTGCTCGCTAATCAGGATGAAACGCTGCCCCCTGCCAGAGAAGACGAATAGACAGGATTAACAGGATTCCGCAGGATTTACAGGAGGGCCCTGAGCCGCTATCGTACCAATCTTGTTAATCCTGAAAAATCCTGTAAATCCTGTCCATTACGATTTTTTGAATGAGCCCCATGCAATCCATACTCGTTAAATCAAAATGTCTGGTCGTTAAAGTCGGCAGCACCCTGGTCACCAACGATGGCCAAGGACTCGATACCGTTGCCATCGCGCACTGGGCCGATCAGATCGCGCGTCTCAACAGCATGGGAAAGCAAGTCGTGCTCGTCTCCAGCGGCGCGATAGCCGAAGGCATGCAACGCCTGGGCTGGAAAAAGCGCCCGCACGCCGTACATGAGTTGCAGTCGGCGGCAGCGGTGGGGCAGATGGGCTTGGTGCAGGTGTATGAAACCTGCTTTCGCAAACACCAACTCCACACCGCGCAGCTGTTGCTGACACACGAAGACTTGGCCGACCGCAAACGCTACCTCAACGCGCGTTCTACGCTACGTACTTTGCTGTCGCTCAACGTCATCCCGATTATCAATGAGAACGACACCGTGGTGACCGACGAAATAAAATTCGGCGACAACGACACCTTGGGCGCGTTGGTGACCAATTTGATCGAAGCCGACGCGCTGGTCATCATGACCGATCAAAAGGGTTTGTACTCGGCCGACCCGCGCAAAGACCCGAGTGCTACCTTGATTCGCGAAGCGCAAGCGGGTGATGTCGAGCTGGAGAAAATGGCCGGCGGTGCGGGCAGTGCGCTGGGACGTGGCGGCATGCTGACTAAAGTGCTCGCCGCCAAACGCGCTGCGCGCAGCGGTGCGCATACCATCATCGCCTGGGGCCGCGAACCGGATGTGTTAGTGCGCTTAGCCCAGGGTGAAGCCATCGGTACACAGCTCACGGCGGATGAAGGCAACAAGGTCGCCGCGCGCAAAAAATGGCTGGCCGACCACCTGCAAGTGCGCGGTCAACTCATGCTCGACGCGGGTGCGGTGCATGCCCTGCGCGCAGAGGGAAAAAGCTTATTGCCGATTGGTGTGCATGATCTGTCGGGCGAATTTGAACGCGGCGAAGTGGTCGCTTGCGTCGATCCCAGCGGCGTCGAAATTGCGCGCGGCCTGGTCAATTACAGCGCGACCGATGCGCGCAAAATCCTCAAAAAACCGTCCAGTGAAATCGAAGCTATTCTTGGTTACGTGGACGACGCGGAATTGATTCATCGCGATAATTTAGTTTTGCTTTAAAACCTTATCGGCTTTTCAGGCGCCAAGAAAACTCTTTTTTTCAACAGAGGGCACAGAGAAAAACCGGGTAATTTTCAGAGCGCTCTGCTTGCATTTTTTTGCTTGCCATCTTGGTGGTTCGAGACTTTACTAGGATATTTCGTATGACCGATATGATCCCTCCCGCAGGCGACACTCCCAACCGCTCCTTCAACGAATTGCCCCTGCCGCCGGGCATCCAGGCGACCTTGCAGCAGCTCGGCTATCTGACCATGACCCCGATACAAGCGGCCAGTTTGCCGATTGCGCTGGCAGGACATGATCTGATTGCACAAGCCAAAACCGGCAGTGGTAAAACGGCTGCGTTTGCGCTGGCCCTGTTGACCAAACTCAACCCACGCCGCTTTGCGGTGCAAGCCATGGTGCTGTGCCCTACGCGCGAATTGGCGGATCAAGTCACGCAAGAAATTCGTCGCTTAGCGCGATTTGCTGACAACATCAAAGTGATTGCGCTGTGTGGCGGTACGACCATGCGTCCGCAAATGGCCAGCTTGGAACACGGCGCGCACATCGTCGTTGGCACACCGGGGCGCATCATGGATCACATCGAACGCGGCAGTTTGAATCTGGAAGCGCTCGAAACGCTAGTGTTGGACGAAGCTGATCGCATGTTGGACATGGGTTTTTACGACGACATTGCTTACGTGGCGAAGCGATGCCCGGTTACGCGCCAAACACTGCTGTTCTCGGCCACCTATCCCGAAGGCATCGCCCGGCTGGCACGCCAGTTTTTGCGCAACCCGACGGACGTGAAGCTGCTGGAACAGCATGAGGCCAGCAAGATTCGCCAGCGTTTCTACGAAGTGAAACACGAAGAACGCTTGCAAGCTGTCGGCCTTCTGCTTAAGCACTACCGTCCGGTCAGCACACTGGCTTTCTGCAACACCAAGCAGCAATGCCGCGACTTGCTCGACGTGCTGCATGCACAGGGTGTGCATGCGCTGACCTTGAACGGCGATATGGAGCAACGCGAACGCGATCAAGTGCTGATCCAGTTTGCCAATCGCAGTTGTTCGGTGTTGGTGGCTACCGATGTGGCGGCGCGCGGCCTGGATATCGCGCAACTCGAAGCCGTCATCAATGTCGATGTCACGCCTGACCCAGAAATTCATATTCATCGCATTGGTCGCACCGGTCGCGCCGATGAGGCAGGCTGGGCACTGAGCCTGTGCAGTGCATCCGATAAGCGTCGTGTGGCGGGTATCGCACAGATGATGGGCGCTGAGCCGGAATGGCATGGCTTAAGCGAACTTGAAAATAATAATGACGCAGCGCTCGTACCGCCGATGGTCACGCTGCAAATTCTCGGCGGACGCAAAGAAAAAATCCGCCCCGGCGACGTGCTGGGTGCGCTTACGGGCGAAGCGGGCTTTACGCGCGAGCAAGTCGGCAAGATCACCGTGACCGATCAATCGACCTATGTGGCCGTTACGCGCGACATCGCGCGCGACGCGGTACGTAAATTATCGGCGGGTAAGGTGAAGGGCAAGACGGTGAAAGTGCGCGCCTTGGAGGATTGATTTAATAAGACAGATGGGCCAGCAAGACGCCAAGAAAATTTTATTCACAAAGGCGTAACAGCATCCCCACCGACACTCGACCACAGCGGCTTCCCCGTCACGTTGAGATAGCAAAGATAAGCCCGCAGATCGAACTCCAGCTGGTGGTAAGTGGGCTCCATATGCAGGCATAGCTGGTAAAAAGCTTTGTCGTGCTCACGCACCTTGAGATGCGCCAGCTCGTGCACCACGATCATGCGTAAAAATTCCGGTGGCATCTCCTTGAATAGGGTCGCGACGCGAATCTCGCGCTTTGATTTGAGCTTCGTACCCTGTACGCGCGAGATGCTAGTGTGCATGCCCAGCGCATTGCGGATCACATGCAGCTTGCTGTCGTACGCCACCTTGCTCAGTTGCCCGGCGTTACGCAGATACGCGTTTTTGAGTTCGAAGACGTAATCATAGAGCGCCTTGTCCGTGCGTACCCCGTGCGCAAGCGGATACTTCTGCAACAGGATTTCGGCGAGCTGAGCTTGTTCGATCAGTCGGTGTATTTGCGCGGCCAAGGCGACAGGATAGGCAGCGAGGTAATTCGGTGGGGGTTTCGGGCGCATGGCGAGATTTTACTGCTTGTTACCGATTGCCGCGTCGATTGATCGTGGCCGCGCAATAGGGGGAAACCAATCCATACGTTTATAATCTAGACCTTTACATGCAATTGCAGGAGCTATTTTGTTCAGACTTATTGGTGCTTTAATCGGCTTTTATCTCTACGGTATTGTCGGTGCGTTTCTGGGTTACTTTTTGGGCAATATTGTTGAGCGTATCAGTGCCTATGGTGTGGGTGGTATGAACCCGCTGAGCAGTGGCCAGCGGCAAACGGTTTTCTTGCAAACCGTTTTTGTCCTCATGGGCAAGCTGGCCAAAGCAGATGGCCATATCTCTAAAGATGAGGTCACCTATGTCGAACAGTTTATGCAGAAACTCGGCATGTCTGTGGAACATCGGCAGCAAGGCATCGCGCTCTTTAAGCGTGGGGCGGCTCCCGATTTTGTGTACGAGCCGACATTAAAGCAATTCATGGCCGTGTGCGGCCACACGCATAATCTCAAGCAAATGTTGCTGGTCTATCTGATCGTGATGGCGGTGTCAGACGAGCGCATTGATACGGCGGAAGAACGCTTGCTCAATGATATCGCGCGTCAACTCGGTTACGACCAAGCCGCATTCCAGCACCTGCTAGAGATGGTGTTAAACCAGTCGCATTTTGCGGGTGGACAAGGCAGCTCTGCCACTGCGCTGGAAGATGCGTACAAAGCCTTGGGTGTGAGTGCGGATAGCACCGATCAAGAAGTCAAAAAAGCTTACCGCAAACTTATCAGCCAATATCACCCCGATAAATTAATCGGCCAAGGCCTGCCAGAAGACATGATTGCTGTGGCGACCGAGCAAGCGAAGGAAGTGCAGCTTGCTTATGATTTGATTGCAAAGAGTCGGAAGCAATAACTGACACGAACTTCAGTTTAGTGCTGGGATAGCAAGCTCCGTCGAGCCGCTTGCTTTCATGCTCAGGCGTTTAACATGGACGTCATCGTATTGCCTATCTCTAGCGCGCGTTCGAACAACTTATCTCGTGTGCGATGCGCTAACTGTGCCGAGACCAGTGCGCTACGGGTCAGTGCAGGCGCGGGAATCACGCGGACTGGCACGTCTGAGCTGTCTTCAACAATCCCAAGGCGCTGGTCACTAAGCAGCGCAAATACAGCATGATGTTCGCCCGTGCTGTCTTGCCAGCACCAATGCAGTTTGTGCGGGGCGGGTTCGCCTTGCTCTAGGCGCGTGACCGTTACAGGAAATTGATGCCCCGCAGCATTGAACTGCCAAAGGGTTTCTTTGGCGGACAAAACATTTCCGCTGACGGGTTGCCAGCCTAGGCGTGATGCCAGCCAGCCGAGCAGCAATAGGGCGATGGGCAGCGCATGGGGGCCATGTTCGATACTCACGCGTGATACACGCGCCAGCGCGCCGGGTTGCACGACTGGATCGAGCACTTGGCTGAGCAGTCGCCGCCAGGGTTTTAGGCGGCGCCAAGCAAGATTGAATATGATGTGTTCATTGCGTTCAGCCTCGACCCAGCGCGACATTGCCTTCATACCTTGGGCGGGATTGGTCCATCCAATGCTGTCGTAGATAATTTGATCGGACATAGTCGCGAGTTTGAAAAACAGCTTTCCGGCGAAGGGCGGCGGCTGTTGCGAAACCCACCATAAGGTGGTGGGCAAGTCGCCGACAAGATGTGCGCGCGTCACCGAGGGTAAGCGTCGGCTGGACTCGGCATCGGCAACGATGCGGATTCGTTCGGCGCAGACTTGCCAACCACTGGCCAGTGCTAGGTAGTCGCCGGAGACGTACACTTCAATCCCGGGTTCAACCGTTTTACCTAGCCCGGTGAGCACGATGACCCGCGCCGGATGTGCCAGCACAATAGCCGGAATGGCTTGTTCTATTTCCTGGCTCTGCACATCATCGTCGCAATAGATAATCAAATTGGACATGCAGGCCCGGGTGACTGCCTTGCCATCGCTCAAATTTTGATAAAGATTTTCCCACAGCCCATCCAGCTCATATTGAATCCGGGCGACACTGACCTTGTGCGCGGGGTAGGACTGGACGCCATCACTCATGGCATCCGCCACTTGTGAGCGTCGGTTTCAATTAAGCGTTCGGCTTCTAGCGGGCCCCAGGTGCCGGCGCTGTATTCAGGTAGCCAGCGCGTGCGACTGCTTTCCCAGGATTTGAGGATGTCCTCGATAAAAAACCAAGAGGTCTCTACAGAGTCGCGGCGCATAAACAGCGTCGCATCGCCAGCCATCACATCGAGTATCAGACGCTCGTAGGCTTCGGGCGAGCGGTCGCCAAATGTCGAGCCGTATCGAAAATCCATTTTCACCGGGTAGATGCGTACCTTGGGGCCAGGTAATTTCGTGGCAATGCGTAGCGACATGCCTTCATTCGGCTGGATGTTCAGAGCCAGGACGTTTGGCTCCAAGGGATTATCCAAATCGGTGTTAAACAAGATGGGCGGAATGCTTTTGAAATGCACGGCGATTTCGCTGACGCGCTTGGGCATCCGTTTACCGGTGCGGATGAAAAAAGGCACACCGGCCCAGCGCCAGTTATCAATGAACACCTTCAGCGCGACGTAGGTTTCGGTGGTGGAATCCTGCGCCACGCCTTCCTCGCGCCGGTAGCCCGGCACATCCTTGCCATGATGAAACCCCGGCCCGTATTGCGCGCGCACGACGCATTGATCGAGGGTCTCGCGGGTGATCGGTCGCAGGCAGTTGAGCACATCTTGTCGATGATCGCGAATCACATCGGCCTTCATCGCCCAAGGTGGCTCCATCGCGATCAGCGTGAGCAGTTGCAGAATGTGGTTCTGCACCATGTCGCGCAGCGCACCGGCGTGGTCATAATAGCCTGCGCGGGTTCCCACGCCTTCTTCTTCGGCCACGGTGATTTGCACATGGTCGATGTGCTTAGCGTTCCACAGGGGTTCGAATATGGAATTCGCAAAACGCATCACTAAAATATTTTGGACCGTTTCCTTGCCGAGGTAGTGATCGATGCGGTAAATCTGGCTTTCATCAAAATTCGCGCCGAGCACATTATTAATTTTCCGCGCGCTTTCCAGATCGTGGCCGATTGGTTTTTCTACAACGATTCGAGAAAACGGATGGTCGCCACCGACCGGATTGACCAACCCTGCTGCGTTGAGATTTTTGACACAGGTTTCAATCAGCCCCGGTGGGATCGCTAAATAAAACACCCGATTGCCGCGGATACCAAACCCCGGCTCGATTGCTTCTAGTCGCTGTTTCAGGCGCACGTACATCGCCGGGTCGTCAAAAGAGCCTTGCTGAAAGTGTAATGCGTGCTCGAAATCCAGCCAGTGGCGAGGGTTCAATGGCTGGCGTGAAAAACGCTCTATGCCGTCGCGTGCGAATGCGCGGTAGGACGCATCATCCATCGCTTCGAGCGAGACGCCGAGCACGGCAAAGTTGGCCGGTAAAGTTCCATCCAATGCTTGGTTATACATGGCAGGCAACAATTTTCGATGCGCCAAATCACCACCGCCGCCAAAAATCACCAGCGTACAAGGTTGGGCCAGCTGGTCTTCGATCAGACCCGCCTGTAGCGGGTTGGGGGACATTGGTTTAGCCATATACGCTCCTGGATTTACATCCATAGTTTGCTAGGGAACTCTTTCTTCACGCGCCAGCTTTAAAATCAGCCGTGGCTTGCTGCAAATACAAC
>JAYVBU010000039.1:0-4460 GCA_043750335.1 Betaproteobacteria bacterium
GCACTACTCTACCTGCACCCCTTTGCCGAGGAGCTGAACAAAACGCGGCGCATGGCAGCGTTGGGTGCGCGCATGCTGGCGGCGCAAGGCTATGTGGTGTTGCAAGTCGATCTGCGCGGCTGCGGCGATAGCGCGGGAGATTTCGCCGACGCGAGCTGGTCAGGCTGGTGTGACGATGCGCTATATGCCGCGCGTTGGCTCCAACAAAAAAAACAGGGCCCGTTCTGGATCGGTGGCTTGCGTGCCGGCGCGCTGATCGCAAGCGTGGTACTGCCGCACCTGCCCGACACCGTCGGCGTACTTTTGTGGCAACCCGTTTTGAATGGGCAACGCCACCTGACACAATTTTTACGCTTGAAGCTGGCCGAGAACATGCACAGCCCTGAACGTGCAGACACGCACACCCTGCGCGCGCAACTCGCGGCGGGGCAGGCGCTGGAGATAGCGGGTTATTCACTTTCCCCCACGCTGGCGCACGGCTTGGACGACGCCACTTTTACCCTACCCCCTGGCTATACGGGGCGCGTGGTGTGCCTGGAAATAAACGCCTCAAACGCTCCTTCTCCTGCGGTGAACGCAGCGGCCATGCGATGGCGTGAGGTCGGTGCGCGCGTCGAGGCGGTGGCCGTGACGGGGCCGGACTTTTGGCAAACGCGCGAGATCGAAACGTGCCCCGCCTTGCTTGCAGAAACCGCGCAGCGGATGGGGGTGCGATGAGCTTTACCGAGCAAGCGTTTGTATTCGACTGTGCAGGAGAGGCGCATATCGGCATCGCCGCGCTACCCAATCAAAACGCAGAGAGGGGCGTACTCGTACTGGTGGGTGGGCCGCAATACCGTATTGGCAGTCATCGCCAATTTGTATTGCTCTCGCGTCAACTTGCGGCGCAGGGCGTCGCCTGCATGCGTTTCGACTTTCGCGGCATGGGCGATAGCGGGGGCGCAGCGCGCGCGTTCGAACGTTCAGCAGAAGAGATACGTTTAGCGCTCGATCAATTTTTTAAAGTGTGTCCGAGCCTGCGCCGCATCGTGCTCTGGGGTTTGTGCGATGCGGCTACGGCCGCCGCGCTGTATGCGCCCAGCGATGCGCGCGTGAGCGGTTTGGTCTTGCTCAATCCCTGGGTGCGCACCGAGGTGGGCGAGTCGCGCGTTTATCTGCGCCACTATTATTTACGGCGATTCGCGCAGGGCGAGTTCTGGCGCAAACTCTTACGCGGCGAATGGCACATGCGCCAAACCGTGCGCGACTTAAACACATTCGCGCGTCGTGCCTTGGGCAAAAATAACGCTGATGCGGATGCATCTCCATCCCGCGCTAGCCTGCCCCAACAGATGGGCGAAGGCTTGGCGCGATTCGGTGGGCCGGTACTGTTATTCCTGTCGGGGCAAGATTACACCGCCGCCGAGTTTGACAGCGCAGCGCACCAACACGCTGCGCTGCGCGAAGGTTTATCCGCCTGCCAAGTGAGCTGGTCGCGCATAGCGGCGGCGAACCACACATTCAGCGGCCAAGCGTGGCGCGAGCAGGTCGAGCGGGAGACGGCAGCGTGGCTCACGCATTTGCCTTGATCTGGGGCAGATTTGGCGGCGTAACAGATGCATCGCAACGGAATGCGCGTTAGCGATTATAATTGGCGGGCTGCATTAAGCCCGCCTTCATGGCAGCGTCATCTTTCTAATTTTTTACGGCCCGAATCATGGATATCACTTCCCGCGAGCGCCAGTTCACTCGCCGCGAACGGCTGCTGAGCGCGCAGCTCTCAAGCATTCTCAAACGCCAGCTCGGCCCTGCGGTGTATGACGCACTGGGCGAGCTGCGCGTCGGCTTTAGCCGCTTGCGTACGCGCGACAATGCCGCACAACGCCAAGCACTGATCGCGCGCATAGAAGGACTCGCACCTGAAGCGCTCAATCAAATTGTGCGCGCAGTGACCATTTATTTCAGTCTGCTCAACATTGTGGAAGAGTCCATGGCCCTGCACGAGCGGCGCGAGGCGATCAGCGCCGATGCACATATGTGGCCCGGTTCGTTCCACGACACGTTGCTGAAAATGAAAGCGAGCGGCATCGCCTTTGATGAGCTGGCAGGTTTGATCGGCCAATTGTGTTTCTTGCCCGTGCTGACCGCGCACCCCTCCGAAGCCAAACGCCGCACCGTGAAAGGTGCATTACGTAATATTTTCGTCTGCATGGAAGCGCTGGACGACCCGCGCTTGCGCGGTGGCCCGCGTGAAGATGCGCTGCAAGACCTCGCCAACCAAATTCAGATTTTGTGGAAAACCGACGAAGTGCGCGAGTCGAAACCCGACGTGCGTGACGAAATCCGCGCCGGCTTGTCGTATTTCCCCCTCTCATTATTTGAAGCGGTCGCGCAAACCTATCGCAATCTCACGCGCGCGGTGCGCGATGTGTACGACGAACAAGCGGCGTCTCAACTGCGCGTATCCAACTTGCTGCGCTTTGGCTCTTGGATCGGCGGCGACCGCGATGGCCACCCCCTCGTCACGGCCGAGGTCACGGCGCTGGCATGGCGCATGCAAGCGCGTACCGTGCTGGAAGAATATTTACAGCGCATCGAATCAATGAGCAGGCTGCTGTCGTTTTCGCTCCGCATGTGCACGCCTTCACCCGATTTCATGGCCAGCCTAGAGCAGGACGCGCGCTATGCCGCCCTACGTTTTGGCGATCAGCCCAATCGCTATCAGCAAGAACCCTACCGGCGAAAATTACAGCTCATGCGTTATCGCCTGAAGCGCAATCTCGCCGCAGCGCAAAAGATGATTGATGGCGTCATGCCGAGCGCGGACGATGCGGGCTACCCCAGCGCCGATGCCTTATTGGCCGACCTGTGTTTAATCCGTGACTCGTTGATCGGCCATGGCGATGAAGCGGTAGCCGCGGGTGAGGTAACGGATTTAATACGCCTTGTCGAGACCTTTGGCTTTCATCTGATGCAGCTCGATGTGCGCCAAGAATCCACCGTCCATACGCGCGCCGTTGCCGAATGGCTGCAAGCCAGTCTCGCCCTCGACTACGACGCTTTAAACGAAACCCAGCGCCTGGAATTACTCTCACGCCTGCTGGCTGAACCGGCACAAATACCGGCCCCGCCTGCGGGTCTATCCGACACCACGCAGGAAGTGCTGCGCGTGTTCGGCGTCATCGCGCGCATGCGGCATGAGCTGGGCGCGCCTTGCTTCGGTAAATACGTCATCTCGATGACGCACACCGCGAGCCATGTACTCGAAGTATTATTGCTCGCGGCGACGACTGATTTACTAGGTCGCAGTGGCGAAGCATGGCACTGCCATATCGGTGTGAGCCCCTTGTTCGAGACCATCGACGATCTCTCGCATGTCGAACAAGTCTTGCGTCAACTCTATGAGCTGCCGGTGTATCGACAATTGCTCGCCGCTTCTGGCGGCGAACAAGAAGTCATGCTGGGCTATTCTGATAGCTGCAAGGATGGCGGCATTCTCGCCTCCGCTTGGTCACTCTACGCGGCGCAGAAAAAAATCGTCGCGCTCTCCGACGCAGAAGGCGTGCGCTGCCGCCTATTCCATGGTCGCGGCGGCACACTCGGTCGCGGCGGTGGCCCCACGCATGATGCCGTGCTCGCGCAACCCCCCAAGACCGTGCGCGGCACGCTCAAGCTCACCGAGCAAGGTGAAGTGCTGTTCTACAAATATAACAATAAAGAAACGGCGGTATATGAGCTGACCATGGGGCTGACCGGCCTAGTCAAGGCCAGCACACACCTGATTCGCCCGGTAGAAACAGATCGCAACGACTACCTTGGCATCATGGACGAGATCGCCCAGGCGGGCGAACGCAGCTATCGGCAGCTCACCGAGCAAACGCCCGGCTTTCTTGATTATTTATACGAAGCCACGCCAGTGCGTGAAATCGGCTTGCTCAACATCGGCTCGCGTCCATCACATCGCAAACAAGGCGACCGGTCAAAGGACTCGGTGCGCGCCATCTCCTGGGTATTTGCCTGGGCACAATCGCGCCATACCTTGCCTGCGTGGTATGGCATCGGCGCAGCGCTCGACGCTTGGTGTAAAAACGACCCCGAGCGGCTAGCCACCTTGCAAAAAATGTATCGCGATTGGCCCTTCTTTCGCACCTTGCTCAGCAACGCACAAATGGCCTTGGCCAAAGCCGATTTTCACATCGTCGAACAATATGCCGCGCTATGCGTCGATCCCGCAGTGAGCCGCCGCGTCGTAGGCGTCATCTGTGAAGAGTCTGAGCGCGCCATCCGCCAGCTACTGCATGTTGCCGACGCAAAATCATTACTCGAAGACAACCCCACACTCGCCGTCTCGCTCCACCATCGCAAGCGCTACCTCGACCCGCTCAATCATGTTCAGGTAGTGCTGTTACGTAAACTACGCGACGACGAACGCGACGACAGCCCTTGGCTGGAACCACTGCTGCGCTCCATCAACGCCATCG
>JAYVBU010000040.1:0-4453 GCA_043750335.1 Betaproteobacteria bacterium
CGCTTAAACAGTTTCGCTCTCCAATAAATTTTGCATTTGTGTTGCAACGGGGCCAAGCGGCAGGGGCTGATCGCCAATCTGTCGCACCGGCCATAGGCCGATCACACTATTACATACGAAGACTTCATCTGCTTGCAGTAAAGTCGGTAAGTAAATTTTTCGTATTTCTGGCATCAAGCCGCACTGCGGCGCAAATTTCAGAATCCGCTCGCGTTGTAAACCAGCGACACCACAAGCGCTTAAATCCGGGGTGAATAAAGCCTTGCCTTGACGCATGAAAATATTCGTCATCGTGCCTTCCACCACATGGTCTTCCGCGTCCAGCAGCAGGCCGTCCGGCGTTTCAGGATCGCGCCACTCCATACGCGCCAACACATTTTCAAGACGATTAAGATGTTTGATGCCCGCCAGCCGTGGCTGATGGCCTAGGCGCAGCGCACAAACATGCAGCTTAATGCCTGCATGCCAAAAATGTGCCGGGTACTGCGGCAAAGGAAAAGACAGCACTACGCGATTGGGCGAGCCATCCGGTACGGTATAACCGCGTCCACCCTCTCCGCGCGATACGACGATCTTCACGACACAATCAGGCGTGTCGTGCGCTAGGAGACCAATATCCTGCTCCAAGAGAGATTGCGATGGGCACGAAATCGCCAAAGCCCGGCAATCGGCATCGAGCTTGACGTATTGCGCGGGCCAACAGTGTACGCGCCCGGCGCGCATACGCAGGGTGCGAAACACGCCATCGCCATACATGGCACTGCGATCCATGGCATGAATGGAATTTCCCTGCTGGCCATTGACGATAATCATTAAAAGTCGGCGCTATTATTTTAAAAATGAAGTGACCATATTCGGGTACTTCTGGCTTTCTGTCGAGTGCTGAGGGAGAACCTTAGTTCGGTAGATTGAGCGCACGCAGTAAGCCTTTTGCCTTGGCGCGGGTTTCTTGCAGCTCGCGCTCGGGGATCGAATCTGCCACGATGCCACCCCCTGCCCAAAAGCTCAGTTGTTGATTTTGTAGCATGAAACTGCGGATCAAAATGTTGAGATCCATACTGCCATCGTGATTTAGATAGCCCATGCTGCCGGTGTAAGCGAGGCGCGGAGCGGGTTCCAGTTCACGTAAGATTTGCATGCAGCGCACTTTCGGGCAGCCAGTGATGGTGCCGCCGGGAAAGAGTGCGCGAATGGTATCGACCGGGCTGATCTCAGGTCTTAATTCGCCGCGTACGGTGGATTCCAGATGATGCACATGTGCGTAGGTCGCGACATCCAGCAAGGCGGGCACCGTGACGCTGCCGGGTTTGCAAATGCGGCCGAGATCGTTGCGTTCCAGGTCCACCAGCATGATGTGTTCGGCGCGCTCTTTCGCGGTGGAGAGCAATTGGGCTTTTAGTTGCAGGTCTTGTGTCGGGTCGGTCGAGCGCGGATGCGTACCTGCGATGGGGCGCGTTTCGATGATGCCATGGCGTACGCGCGCAAGACGCTCGGGCGATGAGCTGATAATTTGTGCCGTACCCAGATTGGCTAAGCCGCCAAATGGTGCGGGGTTGCTGCGCGTCAACGCATGGTACAAGCCACGCGTATCACCTTGCAGCTCGCCTTGCCAGCGTCGCGCTAGATTGACTTGGAACACGTCGCCCGCCTCGACATAACGCTTAATCTGTGCCACCCCACTCAAATATTGTTCTGGCGACTCTTCTTCGAGTGCATGACAGACAATGCCGGTGGTGCTATAGGCGGGTGCGCGCGCGATCTCGTGCTTCATTAGGTCGAGTAAATCGGCATGCATGGGTTCGGCATAGAGATAGGTCGTTTCATGTTCGTGATCGACCATGATGGCGGCGGGCACACGGGCCGCGACACCGATAGGAAAGTCGGAGCGCATCTCGCGCACTGCAACGCTGGCTTCTATTTCTTGCAGCAACTCGTAGCCTAAATACACGAACCAGCCACCATGAAAGGGTAGCCAGCTTGCTTTGGAATCTGGCTCGTGTGCGCTGCTGTCAGCGCGCCAAGCTGCATCGAGCTGATTTAGAAAAGTTCCCGGCTCGCCTAAGCGCTGCACAATCTGCCGCTGTGGGTGGGCAAACAAGATGTCCCAACCCGGCATGCCACCGGCGGTTTGCAGTAAAAATGGGTATTGGTTTGGTTGCGCGGCATGCAGCCGGAACAGATCGACGGGGAAAGGGAGACTGCTGAAGGGCATGTCCCTGCCCCGCCTAAGAAAGGCAACTCGCGCAGCGAGTCAGTTTCCCTCTCTCCCGCTTGCGGGGGAGAGCTAGGAGAGGGGGAGCGCTCATGGCGAGACTCATTTGATGGCGACCATCGCCTTGATCGCTATACTTTTTTGAATACGAGGGTCGCGTTAGTGCCGCCAAAACCAAAGGAATTGGATAGGGCAGCGTCTATATTCATTTTGCGCGCGGTGAGCGGCACATAATCCAGATCGCAGGCCGGGTCTTGCTCACGCAGATTGGCAGTGGGTGGCGCGATCTGGTCGCGGATGGCCAATACCGTAAACACGGCCTCAATTCCCCCTGCCGCACCTAGTAAATGGCCGGTCATGGATTTGGTAGAGCTGACGGCAAGTTTTTTTGCGTGATCGCCAAAAAATAATTTAACCGCTTTGGTTTCGGCAATATCCCCCAAGGGCGTGGAGGTGCCATGTGCATTGATGTAGTGAATATCTTCGGCGCGCAATTGCGCGCTTTGCATCGCATTACGTATGGCGCGCGCAGCCCCCGAGCCGTCTTCTAACGGAGCGGTCATGTGATAGGCGTCGGAGCTCATGCCGTATCCGGCGAGCTCACAATAAATCTTGGCACCGCGCGCACGGGCGCGTTCGTATTCTTCCAGTACGACGACGCCTGCGCCCTCGCCCAACACGAAGCCATCGCGCCCGGTATCCCAGGGGCGGCTGGCGCTTGCTGGGTCATCGTTGCGCGTGGAGAGCGCTTTGGCCGAAGCGAAACCGCCAATCGCCAAGGGGCAGACGCAGGATTCCGATCCGCCTGCGATCATTACGTCTGCGTCGCCGTGCTCGATTAAGCGAGCCGACTCGCCGATGCTGTGGTTGCCGGTGGCACATGCGCTGACGCAAGCCAAGTTAGGGCCCTGGAAGCCGTACATGATGGACAAATTACCGGAGATCATGTTGATGATCGTGCCGGGAATAAAGAAAGGAGAAATCCGGCGCGGTCCGTTGGCCAGATATTCTTTGTGCGTATCTTCAATGAAAGGTAGGCCACCGATGCCGGAACCGACATTGATGCCGATGCGCTCAGCATCCTGCGGCCTCGCCGTCAGACCGGCATCCTTGATGGCCTGCATGCCTGCTGCGATACCGTAATGGATGAAGATATCCATACGCCGAGCTTCTTTGGGCGAGAGGTATTGCGTCACGTCGAAGCCCTTTACTTCCCCTGCGATCTGGGAAGCAAAGGCGCTTGAATCGAATTTGGTAATCCGGCTGATGCCGGATTTTCCGGCCACGATATTGGCCCAGGCTTCCTCTACCGTATTCCCAACCGGCGAGATAATGCCAAGCCCCGTGACGACTACTCTGCGTCTGGACAAGCTAGCTCCAAATGGTCGTGGGAGAAAGAGAGTTTATTGCTTGGGGTGGGCAGAGACGTAATCAACAGCTTGTTTGACGGTGGTGATTTTTTCGGCTTCTTCATCCGGAATTTCGCAGTCAAATTCTTCTTCCAGCGCCATGACCAGCTCAACGGTATCGAGCGAGTCTGCACCCAAATCATCCACAAAAGAGGATTCGCTTTTCACTTCGGTTTCGCTGACGCCCAGTTGCTCGGCAACGATTTTCATTACGCGTTGTTCGACGTTTTCCATCAAATTCCCCTTCTTTTGGTGTAGTAGAAAAGCGGCGGTATTCTACCAAAT
Organism: Betaproteobacteria bacterium; assembly: GCA_043750335.1. Lineage (GTDB taxonomy): Bacteria > Pseudomonadota > Gammaproteobacteria > Burkholderiales > Thiobacteraceae > RBG-16-58-11. The sequence continues at coordinate 3,907 of JAYVBU010000040.1, forward strand.
AATAGCGCCTCAAACCAAACGACTAATTTAATCGTTTTATTCCATATACATGCCACCATTGACATGCAGTGTAACGCCGGTGATATAGCTCGCTTTGGGCGAGGCCAGAAAAGCCACCGCTGCGGCGATGTCTTCAACATTGCCCAAGCGGCCGAGTGGAATATGCCCTACCAGCGCCTCGCGTTGCGCGTCACCCAAGGCGCGCGTCATGTCCGTGTCGATGAAGCCGGGCGCAACGCAATTGACGGTAATGTTACGACTGCCGATTTCGCGCGCGAGTGATTTAGAAAAGCCCATGATGCCTGCCTTGGCGGCGGCATAGTTGGTTTGACCTGCATTGCCCATCGAACCTACCACGGAGGCGATGCTGATGATGCGCCCTTGGCGCGCTTTCATCATCGCTTTCAATACGGTTTGGCTCATGCGAAAAACCGATTTCAGGTTGGTTTCCATGATGTCATCCCACTCGGCTTCTTTCATGCGCATGAGCAGGTTGTCGCGGGTGATGCCAGCGTTGTTGACGAGGATGGAGATTTCGCCAAATTGG
>JAYVBU010000041.1:0-9677 GCA_043750335.1 Betaproteobacteria bacterium
TAGAGGATGAAGCGTTAAACAGACCAGCCACGCACAGCAGTGCCCACATCAGATGAAAGTGTTTCATCTTTCCTCCCCTTATTTTTCTCACGTTTTTTATTGGCGGACTCAGCGGCCCGCGCTTAACTTTTTTTAATTTACGTGAATCGGGTATGCGGTGTCAATGCCAGTGTATTTATTCGATATGAATTTTTTGTGATGAGGGCAAAAGCACAGAAGACGCTCTTCTGGTATCTTCTCGCGGCCGGGGGAAGGCGCTACATCAGCACAATGGGTCGCACGTCCGCATCCAGGGGCGGAAATACTTACTGCGACTCAGACTTTGTCTGTCTTTTAGCAAAACGAATCCCCGCCATGACATAGCCGGACAAGGCATACGCCACGAAGAACACGAACAAGACCAACGGGGGTTTGTAGGTGAGCAAGGCGAAGCCGAGGATGATGAGGAGCAAGGCGACGAAGGGAATGCTCTTACGCATATTCACTTCTTTGAAACTGTAATACGGAATGTTGCTCACCATGGACAGGCCCGCGAACAAGGTGACGCACCAGGCCAACCAGGTGACTTCCGCACCTTTGTATTCGAAATCCACACAGACCCACACTAGGCCAGCTACCACCGCCGCAGCCGAGGGGCTGGGCAAGCCTTGGAACCAGCGCTTATCGGCTACGTCGAGCTGTGTGTTAAAGCGCGCGAGGCGCAATGCAGCGCTGGCGCAAAAAATAAAAGCAGCAATCCATCCCAGTTTACCCATGCCTTGCAAGGCCCAAACATAGACCACGAGCGCCGGTGCCACGCCGAAAGAAACCATGTCGGAGAGGCTATCGTACTCGGCACCAAACGGGCTTTGGGTGTGGGTCATGCGCGCGACGCGACCGTCGATACCGTCCAGCACCATGGCTACGAAAATCGCTATTGCGGAGTATTCAAACTGGTCGTTCATGGCCTGCACGATGGCGTAAAAGCCAGCGAATAAGGCGGCAGTGGTGAACAAATTCGGCAAGAGATAGATGCTCTTCTTGCGTAAGTTTGCGTCAATTAAAGGTTTGCGGCGCTGCATGGGGGTTGATTTAAGCACAGGAAGTGCGGCTAGGACAACTCAGCCAGCACGGTCTGGCCCGCATAGATTTTGTCGCCGATGGCGACGCGCGGAGCCGAGCCGGGCGGCAAATACACATCGAGACGCGAACCAAAGCGGATGAAGCCGTAACGCTGGCCAACTTGCAGTTTCGCGCCCGCCTGGGTGTAACACAGGATGCGCCGCGCAACCAAACCCGCGACTTGTACTACGGTCATCGGTGCGCCGTTGTCCATTTTGACCAACACTGCGTTGCGTTCATTTTCCAGCGAAGCCTTGGGTAACGCGGCGTTGACAAATGCACCGGGGAAATAGCGCACCTCTTCCACCGTGCCGACGACCGGGCTGCGTTGAGAGTGGGCGTTGAACACGTTCATGAACACGCTGATCTTGAGCGCGGGAATATTGCGATACGGGTCCATGGTTTGCTCTACCACCACGACGCGACCATCGGCGGGGGATATCACGGCGCGCGCGTCACTGCTGGCTGGCACACGCGGCGGGTCGCGAAAAAATTGCAGCGCAAAAACAAAAAATAGCCAGACTGGGAAGGCGGCCCATTTTCCGACAAACAGATGCAGCGCGAGCGCTAACAAAAGAGCGCCGACCAAAAACGGCCAGCCCTCACGGGCAATAATAGGGTGGGGGTACATAGTAGGGGGTGGTAATCGGGGCGCAGTGAGCGGAAAAAACGATCACTGCTGACCGCTTCCCGCTACCCGCTTACCCTCATTAGTTTTTAGAAGAATCGACCAGCTTGTTTTTGCTGATCCAGGGCATCATGCTGCGTAGTTTCGCGCCCACGATTTCGATCGGGTGCTCGGCATTGAGGCGGCGGCGCGCATTCATTTCGGGGTAGTTCATGCGGCCTTCGACCACAAAATTTTTCGCGTACACACCGTTCTGAATGTTGGCCAGCGCTTCTTTCATCGCAGCGCGCGATTGGTCGTTAATAATTTTCGGGCCGGTGACGTATTCGCCATACTCGGCATTGTTCGAGATGGAGTAGTTCATGTTGGCGATACCGCCTTCGTACATCAAGTCAACGATCAACTTCAACTCGTGCAGGCATTCGAAGTAAGCCATCTCAGGCGCATAACCGGCTTCGGTCAGCGTTTCAAAACCGGCCTTGACCAACTCTACCGCGCCGCCACACAACACGGCTTGCTCGCCGAATAAATCGGTTTCGCATTCTTCGCGGAAGTTGGTTTCAATCACGCCGCCGCGCGTGCCACCGTTAGCACAGGAATACGACAAGGCGATTTGCAGGGCTTTTTTCGAGTTGTTTTGATGCACGGCGATCAAGGATGGGACGCCGCCGCCCGCCTTATAGGTGGAACGCACCAGATGGCCCGGACCTTTGGGCGCAATCATAATCACGTCCAGATCAGCGCGCGGAACGATTTGGCCGAAATGCACGTTGAAGCCGTGCGCGAACGCTAGCACGGCACCTTTTTTGATGTTCGGCGCAATTTCTTGTTCATACACGGCGGGCTGCTGCTCGTCTGGCACCAACAACATGACGACATCGGCTTCTTTCACGGCAGCGCTGACTTCTTTTACACTCAGGCCGGCTTTTTTCGCCTTATCCCAGGAGCTGCCGCCTTTACGCAGGCCCACGGTGACTTTGACACCGGAGTCTTGCAGGTTGTTGGCGTGGGCGTGACCTTGTGAACCGTAACCGATGATCGCGACTTTCTTCTTCTTGATAATCGAAAGATCGGCGTCTTTGTCGTAATAAACTTTCATGATTTTCCTTTCAAAAAATTTCGCCACAGAGGACACAGAGATCACAGAAAAAACCGGGAGGAAAACGCCGTGATTACCGCACCCTGCGGGGCCAATAATTAAACCTTCAAAATCCGTTCTCCACGCCCGATGCCACAAGCGCCGGTACGCACCGTTTCCATGATGGCGCTCGGATCGAGCGCCTCCAGAAAGGCATCCAGCTTGGAACCGTTACCGGTCAGCTCGATGGTGTAGGTGCTGTCCGCCACGTCGATGATGCGACCGCGAAAGATATCTGACATGCGTTTCATTTCTTCGCGCAACTTGCCTTCAGCTTTTACTTTGACCAGCATCAACTCGCGCTCGATGTGCGAGCCTTCGTTGAGGTCCAGTACTTTCACTACTTCGATCAGCTTATTTAACTGCTTTACGATTTGCTCGATCACCTCTTCCGTGCCGCGCGTAACGATCGTCATGCGCGACAGGGTGGCATCTTCGGTCGGTGCGACAGTGAGCGACTCGATGTTGTAGCCACGCGCGGAGAATAAGCCCGACACGCGCGACAAAGCACCCGCTTCGTTTTCTAACAAAACAGAAATAATATGCCGCATCGCCATTACAAATCTTCCGCCAAAATCATTTCTGACAAACCTTTTCCACCGGGAACCATCGGGAATACGTTTTCCGTCTGGTCGGTCAGAAAATCCATAAACACGAGCTGATCCTTGAGCTTGAAGGCTTCTTTCAGTGCGCCCTCGACATCGGATGGCTTTTCAATACGCATGCCGACGTGGCCATAGGCCTCCGCCAGTTTTACGAAGTCGGGCAAGGCGTCCATATAAGATTCTGAATAGCGGTTGCCGTGGAAGAATTGTTGCCACTGCCGCACCATGCCCATGTAGCGGTTATTCAGGGTGATGATCTTGAGCGGCAAGTGATATTGCTTACAGGTGGACAGTTCCTGAATACACATTTGGATACTTGCTTCGCCCGTAATGCAGGCTACGTTCGCTTTCGGGAACGCCATCTTCACACCCATCGCAGCGGGCAGGCCGAAACCCATAGTGCCCAAGCCACCGGAATTGATCCAGCGCCGAGGCTTGTCGAATTTGTAGTACTGCGCTGCCCACATTTGATGCTGGCCGACATCGGAGGTCACGTAGGCATCGCCCTTGGTCACCTCGTACAGCTTTTCGATCACATATTGCGGCTTGATAATCTTGGTCGAACGGTCGTACTTCATGCAGTTTTTTGAGCGCCACAATTCGATCTGCGTCCACCAGGTTTTCAGCGCGGTCTGATCGCCACGATCCTTCGACGCTTGCAACTGCTTAATCAATTCATCCAACACCTGTGCTACGCCGCCGACAATCGGCACGTCCACTTTCACCCGCTTTGAAATTGACGAAGGGTCAATGTCGATGTGAATGATCTGGCGCTTTTCGCTATTGAAATGCTCCGTGTTGCCAATCACGCGGTCATCAAAACGCGCACCGACGGCGAGCAACACATCACAATGCTGCATAGCCATATTGGCTTCATACGTGCCGTGCATGCCGAGCATGCCGAGAAACTGTTTGTCCGTTTCAGGATAGCCGCCCAGGCCCATCAGGGTGCTAGTGCAAGGCACGCCGAGCAATTTGACCAGTTTGGCTAACTGGCTCGATGCTTCCGACAGAATGACGCCGCCGCCGCTGTACACAAAAGGACGCTTGGCGGACAGGAGTAACTTGACGGCCTTTTTGATCTGCATCGGGTGGCCCACGGTCACCGGATTGTAGGAGCGCAGGCTAACGCTCTGCGGATACTCGAAAGTAGTCTTGTGCGTCGTTATATCTTTGGGAATATCCACCAACACCGGGCCGGGTCGGCCCGTAGCGGCGATATGAAACGCTTTTTTGATAGTGACCGCGAGGTCCTTTACATCTTTCACCAAAAAATTGTGTTTCACGCAGGGTCGGGTAATGCCTACGGTGTCCACTTCCTGAAAGGCATCCAGGCCAATGGCCGGGGTCGGCACCTGCCCGCTGATAATCACCAGCGGGATCGAATCCATGTACGCTGTGGCGATACCGGTTACGGCATTGGTCGCGCCGGGGCCAGAGGTGACCAGCGCCACACCGACCCGGCCAGTCGCGCGCGCATAGCCATCGGCGGCATGCACTGCTGCCTGCTCATGGCGTACCAGCACATGTTTAACTTTATTCTGCTTGAATATTTCATCGTAAATGTAGAGCACCGCGCCGCCGGGATAACCGAAGGCAAATTCGACGCCCTCTTCCTGCAAACAGCGCACGGTGATCTCCGCGCCAGTGATTTCCATAAAACTGCCTTGAGCGTTGAATGTCGAGAAAAGAACACGAAACACTAACGTTTAAGCCGTGTTTGGTCAAGCAATGATTGCCAAAAACATTCGATTTCCCCGCAAGTTACGCGGGATTATCATGAATTTAGCGGCTGCGCGAATACACTGCAAAAGACAAGGCATTTTGCTACCATGGCGCAGCCTTAACCAAACGAAAGCCTCCGCTGGCCACCCATCACGAACTGTCCGAGTTCCTGAAAGCAGTAGAACGCCGCGCGTTCAAGCAAGCCTATTTCGGCGTGCACGAGGAGCAGGCTGCGCTCGATATCGTGCAGGACTCCATGCTCAAGCTTGCGGAGAAATACGCCGATAAACCGAGTGAAGAGTTACCGATGCTGTTCCAGCGCATTCTGCAAAATACCATCCGGGATTTTTACCGGCGGCAAAAAGTGCGGAATATGTGGACCACCTTGCTCTCTTCACTCACACCGAGCAACGCGGAAGAAGATTACGATCCTTTGGAAACTTTAGAGGCAAGTGATGGATCAAACTGGAAGTCTAACCCAACCAACCAATTAGACAGAATACAACTAATTGAAATTATTAATAAATCTGTTCAAGCGCTGCCGACGCGTCAACGCGAAGCCTTCTTGTTGCGTTACTGGGAGGAGTTGGACGTCGCAGAGACTGCGAAAGTCATGGGCTGTTCGGAAGGCAGTGTGAAGACCCACTGTTCGCGTGCTACGCACGCACTGGCCGAAGTCCTGAAAGCGAAAGGAGTTACGCTATGAATGATCGAGAATTCGGCAACAAAATCAAACAAAATTTGAATTACGGCTTGGGTCAGTTGGATGCCCGTGTGACTGATCGCCTGAAACAAGCGCGCGAGCGCGCATTAGATACCTTCGCGGCGCAGCCAATAGCGTCAAATTCCTATGCGCTCGCTGGTCACCATGGGAACGCACATCAGGTTCACACGCCAGCTAAATGGGTGTCGATGGCCATGCTGGTGCTCGCCTTATTGGGCGTGGTGTACTGGCAGCAGGAAATGAATGCGGACGACGATTATGTTGATGCCGCATTGTTGGCCAGCGATATTCCGCTTAATGTGTTTACTGACAACGAATTTCACTCATGGCTCGACAGCTCTACCCAGCGCTAATCCTGCTGTTAGCGCTTGGGCTACCTTGCCAAGCCGCTGACAAGCCCGCCGAAACAAAACCCGCACCAACCAAGCCTGTAGTCGCTAAGCCGGAACCCAAAGCCCCGGCTTGGCCGCAGCTAAAGCCCACGCAAAAAAAACTGTTGGCCGAACTGGAGCCCAACTGGCCGCAACTTACCGACCGCTTACGCAACAATCTGATTAAGGTCGCAGATCAATATCCAAAGATGAAGCCGGATGAGCAAGAGCGTGTGCGTCGGCGCATAACGCGTTGGGCCAGTCTCACGCCGCAAGAGCGTGAAGCTGCGCGCGAGCGCTATAAGCAGATTAAGAAGCAGCCCCCCGAGAAACAAAAAGAAGTAACGCAGAAGTGGGAACATTTCAAAACGCAGAAAGAGCAGCCGACTCCTGGCTTGCCAGTGCAACCTGCGGCTATCGCGCCCATTCAAGAGGCGCCTGCTTCACCGCTCGCACCCGCGAAAAAATGAGACCGCGCTTATTCGTGCGCGGCTTCTTCTAAAGCGGCAAAAATCGGGTTAAGCGCAGCCTCTTTATTCTCAATCATTGCCACCAGATTAGCGACAGACAACACGCTCATTTGCGCGCCTTTGACGATCCAGCCCCGCGCAGGCGTCCACCCATTCATTTGCGAGAACAACGAGAATACATCGCTGTTACCCGAAATCATGCGCCGATACCAAAGCGCGAAATGCGCCATTTGCGTCATCATTTCATCCGGAATCATGCCAGCGGAATCAATGATCTCGCCATCATCCTGGACACGGCAAACCGCCACCACGCCATCCAACACCAAGAGCCGTTTCAACATAGTGCGCCCTTACCCCTGACAGTGGGCCAACGCGGCAAAGGCGGCTTCATAATCCACGTCGCGATTTTTCACGACCACACCGTGATTGCGTCCCACCACCGCAGACCAATCCAAGCCTATCAGTGAAAAGCCCTGCACCGGCTCAAACCCGGCTTGGCCTGTCATCGCCTCCCAGCCGCGTGCCTCCATCGTAGCGATGGCCATATTGGCGACACAGGTGTGCGCCAACAAATCGAGCACCTGCGGCGTCAATTCGGAGCCTTCTTTCATTTGGTGCGCCTGTAGATCGCCTCGGTCATCATATTGAAATGCAGCGAGTGCGCCTGGGACTTGCATCAATAAATCTAAACTCATTACGGCTCCATTGGTTAAGGAATTGCGCGTTGGGTATGGCCACCAGAATCCATCGCGATCAATACAGTTTTTCGTTTACGTCGCCACCCAGCTTGGCGTACATATACACCAGCGGATTTTCTTCAATATCGCCCACCTTGGCGCGCAAAATGGTCATCACATCATTCATCAAGCCCGGCGTGTTTTGGCAGAAGCAGAAAAAATTGCCGACGACGCAAACTGACATCTCCTTGCCGCGCACAATCCATCCCTGCACTGGCTTGCAGCCGCAGTTATCGGCAAATGCGGAAAATATTTCGGCCTGCATATTCACCGCTAAGGTATTGGAGCGACACAAAATCGAAGCCATGCGCGCAAGCTCGTTACTTAAATTGCCTTCAAACGAATAGCGGTCACCGCGAAATGCATACTCACCTGCGGCGATGACGCCGGGGATAGCCATGAGCTGGGATATAATGCGCATCTTTATCTCCTTCTACTTGCGCGAATGCGGAACACTCGTTTGTCTGCTCACCGAGCGCCAATAACAAAAGCCAAGACAAATGATAGAGCCTAAGCAAAAAAGTGCAACACCTATGTTCGTCACACCCAGTGTATTGCGCCGTCTCGCCAGCATGCTGTATGAAGCACTGGTGTTAGGTGCGGTACTGTTCGTCGCCGCCTTGATTTTTATCCTGCAACGCGATCCCAATGCGCCCGACGCCCTACCCTTTTTTCAAGCTTACTTGCTACTGGTCATGCTGGGGTATTTTTCCTGGTTTTGGACCCACGGCGGCCAAACCGTAGCGATGCGCGCTTGGTGCTTCCGAGTCGAGCGCACCGATGGGCGGCCCTTGCGCTTTGTGCAGGCGAGTATGCGCTTCTTGCTAGCTTGGCTTTTGCCAGTCAGCATCGTGTGGGCCTTGTTTGATCGCGACAAGCGGTTTTTGCACGACCGACTGGCGCGCACGCGTTTGGCGATGTGCTAACGCCTTAGCGCCGTTCCAGCCACCACAAGAGGCTAACCACCGAAATAGAAAACAAAGCCGTTGGGAAACCCGCACTGAACAAGGGTGACCAATCGTGCAACACGCCCAAGTTGGCGAACACACGGCTCAGTAAGTGGAAGGTCAAGCCCAACATAATCCCGGTAAACACTTTACCGCTGACGCCGCCCATGCGCGTGTGCAAGAAAGCAAAGGGCAAGGCCATCAGCATCATGACCAAAGTCGCCAGGGGGTACACCAACTTATTCCATAAGGCGATTTCGTAGCGCGAGGTTTTTTGTTTGTTCTCGCTCAGATGTTTGACGTAAAAATATAAATTCCACGCCGACATCTGCTCCGGCACTGCCAACAACACGCTTAACATGTCCGGGTTCAGCACCGAGTTCCAATACGCCTGCGGCAAGCTGGAAATGCGTGTACTGGAGCCCTCAAATCGCGTCTGCTCCACATTGCTCAAAAGCCAGCTATTGTCCTTGATGTATTTTCCCTCACGCGCAAAGCTGATCGCGCGCAAGCTGTAATTGGGGTCGAATTCATAAATCTTGACGCCGATTAGTGTTGAGTCCGGCAACACTTCTTTCACGTTCACAAAACTCGATCCATCTTTCATCCATAGGCCGGAGCGAAATTCCTGCGCCACCACGGTACTCAAGGCGTGAATCCGCATTTGGGTCGCGGCGCGCTCGCTGGGCGGCGCAATAAATTCGCCCACCACAAAGGTGAATAAGACAAACAGCGAGCCCGCGCGCACCAGCGACATGGCCATTCGCGCCGCCGACAAGCCAGAGACGCGCAGCACCGTCACCTCGGAATGATTGGCGAGTTGCACCAAGCCGTACAGCGTGCCGATCAGCGCCGCGATTGGAAACAACTCATAGATATGCCCAGGGATTTGTAAGGCCACATACATGAGGATGAGATGCAACTGGTAGTTCCCTCTACCCAGGCTTTCCAGTTCGTGGATCAAGTCCAGAAAACCGAACAGCACCAGCAAAGCGGAAAACACCAGCAATGTACCGCCGTACACCTCATGCGCAAGATAACGATGAACGATTTTCACTTGCGAAACCAAGCCAAGAAGGGTGCGAGGGTCAAACGCCGGTGGTAGAAAAAAGTAAGGAGCACCAGCATCAAGAGATGCACACTCCACACGCCGACCCAGGGCGAAACCTTACCATCCAGCGCCCAGGCATGGGCGATAGACAGCAGATTGCTATAGATCAAGTAAATCAGC
>JAYVBU010000042.1:0-4428 GCA_043750335.1 Betaproteobacteria bacterium
AAATCCGCAATCACCTGCTCCGAATTGCGTCCCGCCTCGGCAGATAAATACACTTTGGCCACCTTGCCCATGGGGTCGATCAGGAAGGTATTGCGCTTAGCGAATTTCACCGCGAGCAAATTGATGAGCGAGCCGTAACGTGCTGCCGTCACACCTTGCTGATCGGCCAATAGCGGAAAAGGCAGGCTGTATTTTTTGGCAAATTCCGCGTGGGAGGCGCTATCGTCCACACTCACGCCCACCACCTCTGCACCCATTTTACGCAGAGTAAAAATATCGTCGCGAAAAGCGCAGGCCTGCTTGGTGCAACCCGGCGTGTCGTCTTTGGGGTAGAAATACAGCACCAGCCATTTGCCGCGATAATCGGCCAGTTGGTGCGGCTTGCCGTTTTGATCGGGCAAGTTGAAATCGGGCGCGGCCTGCCCCGGTAGCGGCACATCCGCTGCGTGGCTGGTACGCATCAAGATAAAAGTCAGCGCAGCCGCTGCGCTGATAAAAAGCAGCCAATATTTCATGCCTCGCCTCCTTACGCCTTCAGTCCTTTTTGCAGCAACTCGGCCACTACTTCGCTCAGGCCCAGCTTGCGTTCCTGCGCCAGCGTTTGAATCTGTTGCGCCAATTCACCATTCAACTTGACCGCAAACGGCACCAAGCCTTGCGCCTGATCCAATTTGCGCTGTTCGCGCCGGTCAGGGACCGCGCCTGCTGCATTACCAAAGCGCGCTGGTGTACCGGCATGAAGCAGGCGGGCGCTGATTTTGAGTCCTTTGTTTTTATCCAAATCGGTCTTTTTCATACGGGCAATTCCTAGTTGATGTGAAACCGCATTCTACGCGGGTTTGCACCCGGTATTTTTTAAAAGGCAGCGCTGCTAACATGCGCATCCTATGGAAAATTTCGATTCCCCTCACGCACTTGCCTTATTCGCATTAATCTTTATCGCAGCGGTACTGTATGCCTCTGTCGGGCATGGGGGCGCTTCGGGTTATCTCGCGGCCATGGCCTTATTCGGCGTCGCGCCCGCCGCGATGAAGCCACTCGCGCTGAGCATGAATATCATGGTGGCAGGTTTGGGTTTCGTGCGGCTGACACGCGCGGGTTATTTCAAATTCAACTTATTCTGGCCCTTCGCCCTGGGCTCGATTCCCGCCGCGTATCTCGGCGGCGCTTGGCAACTCAACGCTGCGACTTACCGCACCATCGTCGGCATCGCGCTGTTACTGGCAGCCTGGCGCATGTTCGCAGAACACAAAGACGATGTGGCGCGGCGCGCGCCCCCCATCGCCGTTGCCTTACTCTTGGGGATGGGTATTGGCTTGCTGTCGGGCTTGACCGGCGTTGGCGGAGGGATTTTTCTCAGCCCGATTTTGCTCATGCTGAATTGGACAACCATGCGCGAATCCGCTGCGCTGGCAGCGGCTTTTATTCTGGTGAATTCCATCGCAGGTTTGGCGGGCTATGCAAGTAGCCTCAACGCGGTATGGCCAGAGTCTTTATGGCTATTCGTGCTGGTAGCCCTAGCCGGCGGGCTGCTCGGATCGGAACTCGCACTACGACGGCTGGCCCCCGCGATGTTGAAACGTTTGTTGGGCCTAGTACTAATCGTGGCCGCGTGGAAAATGCTGTGGGTTTGAGGGCGCTTTACAGAATCTGAACACCCGCTTGGTACCCCCAGGTTTAATTCGTAGCCAAAAGCTTGCCTACTTACGCCCGCCTTGCGGCTGCGATTTGCGGCTGGTATAGGCCATATCGCGTTCAATAGATTGCGTCTCTACTTGGTCGTTGGTGCTGGCATCGCGCTTGGCGGGCTCAGGTTGCCACCAGTGCATCCAATTGCGCTGACGTTCAGCTTCGATTTTGGGGTCGTCGCGCATTTTGCGCATCAGGGCGTCGATTTCTGACTCGTAGGCGTAGCCTGCTTCGTTTTTCATGGTGCGGTTCTCCTCGGCAAGGAACGTAACATAGCGAAAGCCGAACGCCAGCGCAAATGGTAAAATGCGCGCATGTTTTATTGCCTAGCGCGTCAGTTGCTCTTTTCGCTCGATCCCGAGACCGCGCACGAACTCACCATTCATGGCTTAGCCAAAGCTGCCCGCAGCGGCTTGCTGGGGCTTGCCCTGCCTACGCTACCCGCCTGCGCCCCACGCACGGTGATGGGCATTTCTTTCCCCAACCCGGTGGGTTTGGCTGCCGGTCTGGATAAAAACGGTGAGTGCATCGACGGCATGGCGGCCCTGGGGTTCGGCTTTATTGAAATCGGCACCGTCACTCCACGCCCGCAACCAGGCAACGCCAAGCCACGTTTATTCCGCCTGCCTGAAGCCAATGCCATCATCAACCGTTTAGGTTTCAATAACCACGGCGTCGATTATTTGATCGAAAACGTAAAGCGCTCGCCCTATCGCGGCGTACTCGGCATCAACATCGGCAAAAATTTCAACACGCCGATTGAACATGCGGCTGACGATTACGTAAGCTGTCTGCGTAAGGTCTATCCGCATGCCAGCTATGTCACCGTGAATATTTCTTCGCCCAACACACAAAATTTACGCGCCCTACAAGGCGCGGACGAACTCGACGCCCTGCTCGCACGCTTAAAACAAGAACAAACCCAACTCGCCGACACCTATGGTAAGTATGTCCCACTCGCCCTCAAAATTGCGCCCGATCTGGACGACGTGCAAATCCACACCATTGCCGAGCGCCTGATCCAACACAAAATCGACGCCGTGATCGCGACCAACACCACCATCGGGCGCGAGGGCGTGGCGGGCTTGGCGCATGCGACCGAAACCGGCGGTCTCTCCGGCGCACCGCTCAAGGCACAATCCACCGCCGTGATCCGCGCCCTACATCAAAAGCTGAATGGTGCGTTGCCCATCATCGGCGTTGGCGGCATCCTGAACGGCGATGATGCGCGCGAAAAAATTGACGCGGGCGCATCGCTGGTACAAATCTATACGGGCTTGATCTACCAAGGCCCGGATTTAATTAAAGACGCGCTGCAAGCACTTTGCCTAACAAAAACCTAAAAGCAAATTACTCACGAATGCATATGTATATGCAGCGCACTGCTTAAAAGCTTTTATTCCTGGTACTCAATCCATGCCCCCCTCTCCCCAATCTGAAACCCAACGCCAAGGCACGGCGGGCCTCGCGATCGCCGCTATCGGTGTTGTCTTCGGCGACATCGGCACCAGCCCGCTGTACACCATGAAGGAGGTCTTCGCCGGGCATCATCCCATCGCCGCCAACGCAGACAATGTGCTGGGCATTTTATCGCTGGTGTTCTGGGCGCTTATCATCATCGTCTCGCTGAAATACGTCGTGTTCATCATGCGCGCCGACAACAATGGCGAGGGCGGCATCATGGCGCTCATGGCGCTGGTCGGGCGCAAAGCACCGACCAGTACGCGCAAGGGCTGGCTGCTTGCGGTGCTAGGCATTTTTGGCGCATCGCTGTTCTACGGCGACGGCATTATCACGCCCGCCATCTCGGTCATGTCAGCCATCGAAGGTTTAAAAGTGGCCTCGCCAGATTTAGGCCCATTGGTGATTCCCATCGCGCTGATTGTGCTGGTGCTGCTGTTCGCGATTCAAAGCAAAGGTACGCGCCGTGTCGGCGCATGGTTCGGCCCGATCATGGTGTTATGGTTTATCACGCTTGCGGTGATGGGGCTCTACAACGTGATACAGACGCCGGAGGTGCTCTACGCCGTCAGCCCGCATTTTGCCTTTAACTTTTTCATCATCAACAAGACGTATGGTTTCCTCGTATTAGGCTCGGTGGTGCTGGCGGTGACCGGGGCGGAAGCGCTCTATGCCGATATGGGGCATTTCGGCAGAAAACCGATTCGCATGGCCTGGTTCTGGCTGGTCTGGCCTGCACTATTGCTCAATTACTTTGGCCAGGGTGCATTGTTGCTGGCCGATCCGGCGGCGGTAAAAAACCCGTTCTACCTCATGGCTCCGGAGTGGGCTTTGTTGCCAATGATCGTGCTGGCATCAATCGCGGCGGTTATCGCGTCCCAAGCCGTGATCTCCGGTGCCTTTAGCCTCACCAAGCAGGCCATACAACTCGGCTACCTGCCGCGTTTTGCGATCAACCACACCAGCGATCGCGAGCAGGGGCAAATTTATGTTCCTTTTGTCAACTGGTTCATGTTGATCGCGATCGTCCTGCTGGTGCTTGGATTCAAGAATTCAAGCAATCTCGCGAGTGCCTACGGTATTGCCGTTACCATCACGATGCTGATCGATACCCTGCTGCTCTTTGTGGTGATGACGCGCATCTGGCGTTGGAACAAGTATCTGGCGCTCATACTCACCGGCATCGTTGTCGGCAACGACGTGATGTTCCTCTCGGCCTGTCTGACCAACGTGCTCGACGGCGGCTGGTTTCCGCTGGTGACGGGCGTCATCATGTTT
>JAYVBU010000043.1:0-9610 GCA_043750335.1 Betaproteobacteria bacterium
AGCCGCGCATTCGTCGCTTGATCGCGGCTATCGGCAATGAAACGATAGGCTTGCAACAAGCCAGCGGGGCCAACAAATTTATCCGGGTTCCACCAGAACGAAGGGCAAGCCGTGGAGCAGCACGCACACAACATGCATTCATACGCCCCATCCAACTCAGCGCGCTCGGCGGGGGATTGCAAGCGCTCGATCTCCGGCTCCGGGTCGTGATTGATGAGATAAGGTTGAATTGATCGGTACTGCTGATAAAACTGAGTCAAATCGACAATCAAGTCGCGTATGACCGGCAAGCCCGGCAAGGGGCGCAATTCGATGGGCTGCTTTAAGTCGGCTAAGGGCGTAATGCAGGCTAGGCCATTTTTACCGTTGATGTTCATCGCATCTGAGCCGCACACCCCTTCGCGGCAGGAGCGGCGTACCGAGAGCGTTGGATCAATGTCTTTGATCGCTAAAATCGCGTCGAGCAACATCTTGCCTTCTGATGCAAAGTCGAGCGTGTAATCCTGCATCCTGGGTTTAGCATCTGATTCCGGGTTGTAGCGATAAATGGATATACGCATCGGTTTTGCCTTTTTTAATAAGTGCGGGGAAGCGGCGGAAACGATTCGACTGTCAGCGGTTTCAAGCGCACGGGTTTGTAATCGAGGCGGCCACCTTCAAGAAAGTACAGGCTGTGCTTCAGCCAAGCATTGTCGTCACGCTCAGGAAAATCCACATGGGAATGCGCCCCTCGGCTCTCTTGCCGCGCGCTGGCGGAGGTCATGCTTGCTAGTGCCGTTTCCAGCATGTTTTCCAGTTCCATCGCTTCGATGCGCGCGGTGTTAAAAATTTTGCTTTGATCGTGCAGCACTGCGCGCGATAAGCGTTCGCGCAGCGCTAGCAGCTTGTCCACCCCTTCGCGCATGCCGCTTGCGGTGCGAAATACACCGCAGTGGTCTTCCATGATTTTACGCATTGCTTCGCGAATCTCGGGGATGGACTCGCCCTGCCCACTGCGTGCCCATCGCGCCAAGCGAGATAAGGCAAACTCGGTGGCCGTTTGCGGTATCGGGCGCGGATAGGGGTTATCTCGCAAGTAGTCCAACATATGATTGCCAGCGGCGCGGCCAAACACCACGATATCGAGTAAAGAGTTTCCGCCTAAGCGATTTGCGCCATGCACCGACACACAAGCGCATTCACCCACCGCGTAAAGCCCTGGCACGGCTTCTTCCGGGCCGGTGTCAGTTGGCACCACGACTTGACCGTGACGGTTGCTCGGGATGCCGCCCATCATGTAATGCGCGGTGGGGAACACCGGAATCGGCGCTTCGATTGGATCAGCATGGGCGAAACGCCGCGCCAGATCGCGGATGCCCGGCAGGCGCGATTTTATTTTATCCGCGCCCAGATGATCTAGCTTGAGCCAAACATGATCGCGCTTTTCTCCGCAGCCGTTACCTGAGCGCACTTCGGTAAGGATGGCCCGACTCACTACATCGCGGCTGGCCAGATCGGTGGTCGCAGGTGCATAACGCTGCATGAATCGTTCGCCGTGGCGATTGATTAGATACCCACCCTCGCCACGCGCCGCTTCGGAAATCAGATTACCCACCCCGGCAATACCCGTCGGGTGAAACTGAAAAAATTCCATGTCTTGCAGTGGAAGGCCCGCACGTAAGGCCATACCCAAACCATCGCCGGTATTAATCAGCGCATTGGTCGAGGTGCGAAAAATGCGTGCAGCGCCCCCGGTCGCGAGCAGCGTAGTGCGCGCTTCGATTAACAGCGGCTCGCCGGTTTCGATTTCCAGCGCCACTACGCCCAGCACGTAGCCTTCTTCATCTTTCACTAGATCGAGCGCGTAAAATTCATCGAAGAAATGCGTCTTAGCGCGAATGTTTTGCTGATACAGGGTTTGCAACATGGCATGTCCGGTACGGTCAGCAGCCGCGCAAGCGCGTACCGCCTGGCCCTGCCCGAAATTGATAGATTGACCGCCAAATGGGCGCTGGTAAATCTTGCCGTTATCCAGGCGTGAAAACGGCAAGCCGTAGTGCTCCAACTCATGCACCGTCTGCGCTGCTGCGCGGCACATGAATTCGATCACGTCCTGGTCGCCTAGATAGTCCGATCCCTTGATGGTGTCGTACATATGCCAGTGCCAATTGTCCGGCGTGACATTGCCGAGCGATGCATTGATGCCGCCCTGCGCGGCAACCGTGTGTGAACGGGTGGGAAATACCTTGGAGACGACCGCCACTTTCAAATCGGCGTCGGCCAGTTGCAGCGCGGCGCGCAAACCGCCGCCCCCCGCGCCGATGACCAGCGCGTCGAAAGTGCGTTTAGGCAAACTCATGCGATGCCCCATAAAATATTGACTGACCACATTGCGTACATGAGCAAAGCGACAATGGTGACGACTTGCATAGGCAAGCGTAATCGGGTGGGGTGAACATAATCCATCAAAATATCGCGCATGCCGATCCAGGCGTGGAGCAGCAGGCTGAACGCAAACAAAAGCGTGAAATAGCGCATCCAGTCGTTGTGGAACAAGACATGCCAAGCTTCAAAATCAACGGGTTGATGTAGCGCCAGCCAGCCCAATAAGGCGGCGGTGTAAACCAGCATGATGACGGCTGAAAAACGCTGTACCAACCAATCCTTCAGACCATAGTGCGCGCCTGAGACGATGCGTTTCACCATAGCCCTGCTCCGAGTAGCGCAGCGCTGATTATCGCAGCCACCACCACCGCCCACGATGCGCGACGCGCAGTCGCCAGCGCCGTGCCCCAACCCAGATCAAGCAGCAAGAAACGCAACCCGGCAAACACATGATAAAAATATGCTGCGAGTAAAATGAATAAGCCAAATTTAATCGGCGGATTAGCCAGCGTGCTCTCGAATGAAATGGGCCCCGCCAAGGAGGCCTCAAATACCATCAGTAAAAGCGGAATGCTGAGAAATAAAAAAGCGCCCGAGAGCCGGTGAAAAAAAGAAACGATAGCCGGCAAGGGCTGGCGAATACGATGTAAATCGAGATAAACAGGTCGGGTGGATTTCATGCGTGCTTGTAAAATGCGTGGATCGCCATTATGTTAACGAACCTTGGCTATGTATTTTAACCCTATTTTTTCTAGGCTTTAACCGAAACAGGCTCAACATGATCGCAAGCTGGCAAACCTTTATCGAATCCCTCGGCGCTGTCATCCAAGAAGGGCGCGTTCAGCATTTTGGCAACGCACCAAGCGAGTTACGCTACGCGCTGGACCAGACCATTGTAGCCGATCTCTCCGATCAAGGACTGATCCAATTCACGGGTGAAGACGCGCAAACTTACTTACAAGGACAGCTCTCCAACGATCTACGCCTGCTCGATGGCAGCAATAGCCAACTCAGCAGCTATTGCACACCCAAGGGACGCATGCTGGCAAATATGTTGCTTTGGCAAAATGCACCGAACAGCTACATAGTGCAATTACCGACGAGCCTGCGCGAAGCCATTCAAAAGCGCCTCAGCATGTTTGTCATGCGTGCAAAAGTTAAGGTGGCAGATGTAAGCGATGCGTGGGTGCGTATGGGCGTAGCTGGCCCAGGAGCGCAAGCAGTAGTAGCAAGCGTTTGGGGCGAAGCGCCGTCGATTGTACATGGCTTGATGCAACATCCCATTGGCAGTGTGCTGCGTTTACCCGGCGATATATTCGAATTGCTAATTGCACCAGCACAAGCAAGCGCCGCATGGGGTCAGCTTACGGCGCAAGCCAAACCCGTGGGCACTGCGGTCTGGGATGGTTTGCTGATACGCGCTGGCATCCCCAGCATATTGCCCGGCACACAAGAAGCTTTCGTACCGCAGATGGTTAACTACGAGTTGATCGGCGGCGTGAATTTCAAAAAAGGCTGCTATCCCGGCCAAGAAATCGTGGCCCGTACGCAATATTTGGGCAAACTCAAACGCCGCATGTACGTTGGCAATTTATTGATGGATGCCCTGCCCCATCCGGGCGACGAACTATTCAGTGACGACATGGCCGAACAAGCTTGCGGCATGATCGTGAACAGCGCCCCCGCGCCCAACGGCGGGTTTGATGTGTTGGCTGTGATTCAAATCAGCAGCGCAGAAACGAATTCGATTCACTGGAAATCTCTGGACGGCCCAGTATTGACCATGGGTGTCCTCCCCTACGACGTGCCAGCGTAAGCATGTTTCACTACTACCTCTATTACCGCGTCGATGCAGCGCACACCTTGGAGGCAGATGCCGCAGTCAAACAAATCCAATATGCGTTAATGACCCGGTTTAGCATCGCCGGGCGGCTACTCAAAAAACGCGACGAACCGCTGCTCTGGATGGAAATTTACGAAGATGTGCCGACCAGCACTGCATTTGAATCTGCGTTAAAACAGGCAGAAGAAAAATCCGGTATATCCCGCTACCTTCTCGGTGATGGGCTTCGCCATTTGGAGTGCTTTGTCAGCTAGCGGGGTTTTGTTGAGGTTTTTTCTGCGGGCTTCTCGGTTGATTTGACGGGGATGCCAGGAACCGCAGGTGGCGCAGACAGAGGCTTGGCATCTTCTAACACCTGAAAAAAAATTTCATCTTGCTTTAACATGCCCAGCTCGGAGCGCGCACGTTCTTCGATTGCGCCGTACCCCGTTTTCAAATCTTTTACCTCGGCTTCCAGCGAGCTGTTGCGCGCTTTCAGCCGGGTATTTTCCTGTTGTTGCTTGGAGAGTTCTTGATCGACTTCCCAGGCCTTAAGCCAACTGCCTTTGCCAAGCCACAAGGGATATTGCAGCGCGACAATCAGTCCAGCCAGAACCAAAGTAAGCCAGCGCAGATTCATCCGTTGATTTGGTAAAAAGCCTCGCGGCCTGGATAGGTCGCGCTGTCGCCGAGCTCTTCTTCGATACGCAATAATTGGTTGTACTTGGCCATGCGGTCCGAGCGAGAGAGAGAGCCGGTCTTGATCTGCATAGCATTGGTGGCGACGGCAATATCGGCGATGGTCGTGTCTTCTGTCTCGCCTGAGCGATGCGACACCACGGCGGTATAACCTGCGCGCTTGGCCATTTCAATAGCGGCGAAAGTTTCGGTCAGTGTGCCGATCTGGTTAATCTTGATGAGAATCGAATTCGCTACGCGCTGCTGAATGCCTTCGCGCAAAATTTTGGTGTTGGTGACAAACAGATCGTCGCCGACTAATTGGATTTTTTTGCCCAATTTATCGGTCAGCAATTTCCATCCGGCCCAGTCGTGTTCGCTCATGCCGTCTTCGATGCTGATGATCGGATATTTATCGCACCAGCTCGCCAGCAATTGGGTAAATTCAGCTGAGCTTAGCGCGCTCTTGTCGGCAGACAAGTTGTAGCGATCATTTGCATAAAACTCGGAACTGGCGCAGTCGATGCCGATGGCGATGTCGGTGCCAGGCGTATAGCCCGCAGCCTTGATCGCTTCCATGATGACCACCAGCGCGGCTTCGTTACTCTCTAGATTTGGGGCAAAGCCGCCTTCGTCGCCGACCGTCGTGACATGGCCTTGTGCATCGAGAATTTTACGCAGCGCGTGAAACACTTCTGCGCCATAGCGCAGCGCTTCACGAAAACTTTGCGCGCCCACCGGGATAATCATGAATTCCTGCATGTCGATACTGTTGTTGGCATGCGCGCCGCCGTTGATGATATTCATCATGGGCACTGGCAGATACATGGGGCCTGCGCCGCCGAGGTAGCGATAGAGCGGCAAGCCGGATTCTTCCGCTGCGGCTTTGGCCACCGCGAGCGACACGGCCAAAATCGCATTCGCACCGAGGCGCGATTTATTTTCGGTGCCGTCGAGCTCGATCAAAGTGCGATCAATGAAGGTTTGCTCTTCTGCATCCAAGCCGATGATGGCTTCACAGATTTCGGTATTCACATTCTCTACCGCGCGCAGGACGCCTTTACCGTTGTAACGCTGCATATCGCCATCGCGCAGCTCTACCGCTTCTTTGCTGCCGGTGGATGCGCCCGAAGGCACAGCGGCGCGACCAATAACGCCGGATTCCAACAATACATCCGCTTCTACGGTGGGGTTGCCGCGCGAATCTAAAATCTCGCGCGCGATTACATCAACAATTGCACTCATTTAAGTTCCTCATCATTTTAAAACTAGCCGTAGAGACAGCTCTGCGGTTCAGGTTTACATCAATTCGTTTTCAACAAATCCGTGTTTCTTGACCAAGGCATCCAGTTCTTTCAAGGTAGTCAATAGTGCTTTCATGCGCGCCAAAGGCCAAGCATTCGGGCCATCCGACAGAGCGACTTCCGGATTCGGATGGGTCTCCATGAATACGCCCGCCACACCCGAAGCAATCGCCGCACGTGCCAACACAGGCACAAATTCACGTTGACCACCGCTCTTAGTACCCTGCCCGCCCGGTTGTTGCACAGAGTGTGTCGCATCGAAAACCACCGGACAGCCCGTGTTGCGCATGATGGCCAAGCCACGCATATCGGATACCAGCGTGTTGTAGCCGAACGATGCGCCGCGCTCGCACACCATGATGGTGTCCGCGCCGCCATTAGCTGCTTTGGCTTTATCCACTACATTTTTCATATCCCCAGGTGCTAAGAACTGCCCCTTTTTGATATTTACTGGCTTGCCCGTTGCGGCGCAGGCTTGAATGAAATCAGTCTGACGGCACAAGAACGCAGGTGTTTGCAGCACATCTACCACTGCTGCAACTTCATTCACTTCATGCTCTGCATGCACGTCGGTCAACACCGGCACACCAATCTGTTGCCGAACATCGTCTAATATTTTCAACCCTTCGGCCATGCCCAAGCCGCGAAACGAAACGCCAGCGCTACGGTTGGCTTTGTCATACGAGGATTTGAAAATAAAGGGGATGCCCAATGCAGCGCACATTTCTTTTAACTGCCCGGCGGTATCCAGCGCAAGCTGTTTCGACTCGATCACGCAAGGACCGGCGATCAAGAATAGCGGTTGATCGAGGCCGACATTAAAACCACATAATTTCATGAGCGTACTTTCTGAGCGGCAATCTCGCTCACCGGCGCTTCACGCTGCTGCACTGCCGCAAGGATGAAGGATGAAAACAAGGGATGACCATATCTTGGCGTCGAGGTAAATTCGGGGTGGAACTGTACCGCCACGAACCAAGGATGATGCGGCAACTCGATCATTTCGCACAAATGTTCAATCCCCTGCGAACGTCCACTGACTTTCATGCCCGCCTGCTCTAGCTTTTGCAGCAGGCTATTGTTTACCTCGTAACGATGACGATGACGCTCAGTAATGGTGTCTTGGCCGTAAATTGCGCGTGCCAGACTACCCGTAAGCAGATCGCACGGTTGGCCACCCAAGCGCATTGTGCCGCCCAGATTCGATGTCTCAGTGCGCTGCTCGACTTGTCCGTTGCGATCTAGCCACTCTGTAATCAACGCCACCACGGGATAGGGCGTGTCGGGCGCAAATTCCGTGCTATGCGCGCCGATCATGCCTGCCACATCGCGCGCATATTCGATCACCGCCAACTGCATGCCAAGACAAATACCCAGGTATGGAATTTTATTTTCGCGCGCATAACGGATGGCGTTGATCTTGCCCTCTACGCCGCGCATGCCAAAACCACCCGGCACTAAAATCGCATTCATACCTGTGAGCGCGGAAACGTCGCCGCCTTCCAGCGTTTCGGAATCTATGTAATGAATGCTCACCCGGGTTTTAGTGTGCATACCCGCGTGGATCAACGATTCGGATAAAGATTTGTAAGACTCGGTCAGATCAACATACTTGCCGACCAGCGCAATATCCACTTCATGCTCAGGATGGTCTTTGTCGTAGATCAACTTATCCCACTGCGACAAATCGGCAGGCGGCAAATTGAGATCAAGCTTATGACAGACGATCTCGTCCAAGCGCTGATCATGCAAAAGGCGCGGAATTCGGTAGATGCTATCTGCATCCACTGCCGAGATGACGGCTTCTTCCAGCACATTGGTAAACAGCGCGATCTTGCGCCGCTCATCCGGCGGCAAAGGACGATCCGCACGGCATAACAGTACATCCGGTTGAATACCGATGCCGCGCAACTCTTTCACAGAATGTTGCGTAGGTTTGGTCTTGATCTCACCCGCGCTGTGAATATAGGGAACCAGTGTCAAGTGGATGAAGCAGGCGTTGTTGCGCCCCACTTCTATCGCCATTTGGCGAATCGCCTCCAGAAACGGCAGCGACTCGATGTCACCCACCGTGCCGCCGATTTCGACGACGGCGACATCGGCATCGCCTGCCCCCAGCTTGATGTAGTGTTTGATCTCGTCGGTGATATGCGGAATAACCTGCACCGTACCGCCCAGATAATCGCCACGACGCTCTTTTTTAATTACGCTGTCGTAGATTTGGCCGGTGGTGAAATTATTGCGTTTACTCATCTTGCTGCTGACGAAGCGCTCGTAATGGCCTAGGTCTAGGTCGGTTTCCGCGCCGTCTTCAGTCACAAAAACTTCGCCGTGCTGGAATGGGCTCATGGTGCCCGGATCGACGTTGATATAGGGATCGAGCTTGAGCAAGGTGACTCTGATCTTGCGCGATTCGAGGATGGCGGCAAGGGAGGCGGCAGCAATGCCCTTGCCCAAAGAAGAGACGACCCCGCCTGTGATAAAAACGAATTTTGTCATGGAGAATTTGATAGTACAGACGGGAAGATATGATACCGCAAATGCTGTTAAGTCCGATGAAAAATCTAAAAATTCTTTGGCTGCACACGCAATCCCGACATTACTTTTAAACCCCCTTTATACAATATGTTAATGCTGTGACAATAAGAATTGTTCTCATCTGGGCGGAAATCGCCAATAATAAATGACCACACTCATCGGCTTACAGCCAGGGCAATCCGCGACCATCCGCGCCATTCATTCCGAGCAAGCGCTGCACCATCGTTTATCGGCACTCAGATTTCGCGTCGGGAAGACCATCGAACTGGTTAGGAGCGCGCGCTTTTCCGGCCCACTACATGTGCGGGTAGGTTCCACCGATATCATGCTGCGCCGCAAAGAAGCGTTGCAAATTGAAATTTCGCCCCACCAATAAACCCCACCATTAATTTAGTGTCGATCAAATGAAACGCATCGCCCTCTTGGGCATGCCCAACACCGGCAAATCTACTTTTTTTAAGCGCATTACCGGCGCGTCTGCGCGCGTGGGCAATTGGCTGGGGGTCACCGTCGATCTGATGGGCGCCAAGGTGCTGATCGGTGCGGAGATGGTCGAGATCGTCGATCTTCCTGGTATCTACGACATGCACGGCTTCTCAGACGACGAGCAGGTGGTGAGGAATTTTTTGGAAAATAATGTCGTCGATCTTGTTCTAATTATTCTAAATACCTGCCAGCTTGACCGTCAGCTCAGCCTTGCATTGCAACTCAAGCAAATGAGTCTGCCCGCCCTGCTCTTGCTCAATATGGCCGATGAAGCCAAGCGTTGCGCCATAGCCAAACAGTGCAATCTCAAAAATTACACAAAGTACTCGCCGCCGATGACGAGATCGAGCGCGCAATGGAACAGGTGTTAAAAGAATCGGTGCAGATTCCACCGCAGCTCTCTGACAACCTAACTGCA
>JAYVBU010000044.1:0-4416 GCA_043750335.1 Betaproteobacteria bacterium
CCTGCACCCAAGCCCTTAGTAATGGAATTACCCAATTGCAGCTTGATGTGCGCGTCACTCTTGGCGAGAGCTTGTGCATCAGTATTTGCTGCGATGAACTCCACCCCCTGGAGCCCACTTGCGATCATGTGGTCCACTGCATTACCGCCGCAGCCACCCACACCAATCACTTTAATGACTGCGTCCTGCGATTGACTATCCAAAATCTCAAACATTTCGACCTCCTTCAGTTAAAAACAACTACAAAAATTAAACACAAAAGTTGTTGCCCTCTCTCCTGCTCTCTCCCGCCAACGGGAGAGAGGGATTGGGACTCGCAGCGCGAGTTGCATCCTAGAAACCTTGAAACCACGACTTCATTTTTTCGAACACCTGCTGAATTGATGAACTCTGCATTCGCACCAGTTGATGGCGCTGGTATTGCTCCAAGCCTGCGAGCAACAAGCCCATACCGGTCGCGTAGCGCGGGTTACGCACCACTTCCGACAAGCCGCCAACGTATTGCGGTATGCCCAAACGCACCGGCATGTGAAACACTTCCTCGCCCAACTCGACCATGCCTTGCATCAGACTGGAGCCGCCGGTGAGCACGATGCCGGAGGAAATCAATTCTTCGAATCCACTACGGCGCAACTCCGCCTGCACCAGCGAATACATTTCTTCGATGCGCGGCTCGATCACCTCGGCTAATGTCTGACGCGACAATTGGCGCGCGGCGCGTTCGCCCACACTCGGCACTTCGATCATTTCCGAGGGATGCGCGAGTTGCCGTAGCGCACAGCCTTGCGCGCGCTTAATGTCTTCTGCTTCTTTGGTCGGCGTACGCAGCGCCATGGCGATATCGTTGGTGATTTGATCGCCTGCAATCGGGATCACCGCCGTATGGCGAATCGCGCCATTGGTGAATACGGCGATATCCGCCGTGCCGCCACCGATATCCAACAGACACACGCCTAAATCTTTTTCGTCTTCGGTCAAGACCGCCATGCTTGATGCGAGTGGTTGCAAAATCAGGTCGCGCACATCCAGGCCGCAGCGCTTCACGCATTTAATAATGTTTTGCGCGGCGGACACTGCGCCGGTCACGATGTGTACTTTTACTTCCAGGCGCACACCGCTCATACCCAGCGGCTCGCGCACGTCTTCCTGGCCGTCGATGATGAATTCTTGCGTCAAGATATGCAGAATCTGCTGGTCGGTCGGGATGTGAACCGCGCGCGCGGTTTCGATCACACGGTCCACGTCGGCCTGCGCGACTTCTTTATCTTTGATCGCCACCATACCGTGCGAATTGAGGCTCTTAATGTGGCTACCCGCGATGCCGGTTAACACGTCGCGAATTTTGCAATCTGCCATCAGCTCAGCTTCTTCCAACGCGCGCTGAATCGCGTTCACCGTGGATTCGATATTCACCACCACGCCTTTTTTCAGGCCGCGTGAGGGAGTCTCGCCGATACCAATCACCTCCAGACGCCCTTCCGGCATCACTTCGGCCACCAGCGCCACGATTTTCGAGGTACCGATATCGAGGCCGATGATTAAATTTTTTTGTTCTTTATTTTTTGCCATCTGCTTGCTCCACCTGCTGCTTAACTGTTTGACCGTGGCATCGTATCGCTGGCGAGAAAACGCACCGCGAAGCCATTCGGATAGCGCAAATCTACATAAACCACTTGGTGCGGCATGCGCGTGATTGTCGCGTCGTACACTCGCACAAATTTACTCAAGCGCGCGCCCGGCTGGTCGCGCCCCAACTCCAACGTCAGACCGTTATCTAATTTCAATTGCCACGCATGGCGATCACTCATCGTGACGCTCACTGGTTTTAATTTCAGCGGCGCTAACGCGATCTTGAATTGGCCGTACTGCTCAGCCACCTCGCGCGAACTACCCGCCGGGCCGCTTAAGACTGGCAACTCGCTGCTACTGGCGGCCTCGAACAACTCACCGCGCGTATTCACCAAACCGCCGCTTGACCAACGCGCCAGTACGCCATGCTCCTCCAGCGTCACTTCCAGCGTGTCGGGCCACTGCCGACGCAAACTCACATTACGTACCCAGGGCAATTTCTGAAAACCTTTGCCCACCTGCGCCAAATTGAGCGTGAAAAAATTGCCTTTGAATTCGCGCGTCACGATGTAGCTCACCTGCTGGTAAGTGACGTGCTGTAAATCCCCCTTCACTTCCACATGCTTGAGGGGAAACAAGGGCAGATGAATCATCAAAAACAGCACAGCGTAAATCAGCAAGATCGCCGCCAACGCATATAAAAAATTGGCGCACCACAACATCAACTGCGCCTTGTCCCAGAGCGACAAGACCAGCGTGCCTGGCATCGTAGCCGCCATGGGCCGACGCGCGAGATCGCCTTTGTCCGCCCTACCCCACATGCGCTTGCTCCAAAATGCGCAACACCAACTGTTCAAACGACAAACCCGCTTGGCGTGCCGCCATCGGCACCAAACTATGGTCGGTCATGCCCGGCGCAGTATTCATTTCGAGAAAATACGGTGTGCCATCTTGGTCCACGATCACATCCGCGCGACCCCAACCTTGACACCCGAGCAACTCAAAAGCCCGCAGTGCTAAGGCCTGAATACCGCGCTCCCGCTCGGGGGTTAAACCACACGGGCATTGATAGCGCGTGGAGTTAGCAAGATATTTCGCGTCATAGTCGTAAAACACATTTGGCGTTTCCAGACGAATCAATGGCAGCGCGTTATCGCCTAGAATGGCTGCGGTGTATTCCTCGCCCCGGATAAATTGTTCGGCAATGACCAAGCGGTCGTGCTTGGCCGCCAATTCATACGCCGCTTTAAAATCTTCAACGCGCATCACTTTACTCATGCCGATTGAAGAACCTTCACTCGCAGGCTTCACCATCAAAGGCAAGCCCAACTCGGATGCAATTTGCGCAAAATTCGTATGCGCGGTCAGCAGTTCGTAGCGCGGCGTCGGAATCCCCGCCGCTTGCCACACCAGCTTTGTGCGCCACTTATCCATGGCCAAGGCCGATGCCAACACACCGCTTCCGGTATAAGGAATGCCTAACAACTCCAACAGTCCTTGCATCGTGCCGTCTTCGCCGTAGCGTCCATGCAGCGCGATAAACACGCGCTCATATGTTTTTAAATCCATCAAATCGCATTGCGCCGGGTCGAAGGCATGTGCATCAACGCCACTGGCTTGTAGCGCCGTGACGACCGCGCCACCACTTTTAAGCGAAACCTCGCGCTCAGCCGAGCGACCACCCATCAACACCGCAACCCGGCCCGGTATGGTTTCCTTCGGTGCGAAGGGGAGTACCTGCGCGTGGATGCCTCCCGCGCTACCTCGACCCGCTTCCTGCGCCATCACTTGTTTAAACCGGCTCATCTGCGGGCTCTCCCGATCTGATCTAAATGCATGACTACTCATGAATCTCTCCCGCGCTCGCAAGAAAATCGCCAACGACCCGCACTTCGCGCTCGATCGCTATTCCCTGCTTTTGCCACACGGTGTCTTGCACCATGCACATCAAGCTTTCAATATCTGCCGCCGTCGCAGCGCCCAGATTAACGATGAAATTGGCGTGTTTATCCGACACCGCTGCGCCGCCGATGCGCGCACCCTTCAACCCGCATGCCTGAATCAGTCGCGCCGCAAAATCATTTGGCGGATTGCGAAACACCGAGCCAGCGTTGGGCCATTTCAAGGGTTGTGCAGCGATGCGTTTTTGCAGCAGGGCCTTGATACGCTGCTGCGAAGCTGCACCGTCGCCATGCGAAAATTTAAACCATGCGGCGACATAAAACTCATCGGGAGCGTGAAGCGGGGAGCGGGGAGCGGTTTCACGAAGCGCCACATGCCGATAGCTGATTTTGTAATCAGTGGACTGACGGTGATGCAGCTCGCCGCAGCGGTCGATGGTCAGCACTTCGTCCACCACTTCCCAGGTTTCCGCGCCGTAACACCCGGCATTCATCGCCAGTGCACCACCAATCGTGCCGGGAATGCCGGCCAAAAATTCCGCGCCCTCGAAATCATGCTTCGCAGCGAAACGCGCGAGCTTCGGGCTCGCTACGCCTGCTTCGGCGTAGATTCGCTCCTTATCAACTCGCACTGTATTCAATACTGCATGCATCAGAATCACCGTTCCCCTAAATCCGCCATCCCGCACCAAGAGATTGCTGCCCAAACCCACGAACAACACCGCTTCGTCCTGCGGCAACGCTTTCAAAAAGCTTGCCAAATCTTGTAAATCCGCTGGCACGTAAGCCTTGGCGGCTGAGCCACCGGCCCGCCAACTCACATGCTTGGCCATCGGCTCGCAGAAGCGCAGCGTGCCCTTCACGCTTCACGCCTCACCGCCATGCAGCAGCATGCCGGGGACTTGACCCACCGTACCCGCACCCATGGTCAGCACCACATCGCCAG
>JAYVBU010000045.1:0-4411 GCA_043750335.1 Betaproteobacteria bacterium
GATAATCCGCGCTTCTTTTTGGGTCGTTAGCTCAGCTGGTAGAGCAGCGGACTTTTAATCCGTTGGTCGCAGGTTCGAATCCCGCACGGCCTACCAAAAATTCAAAGGGTTAGCTTTCGAGCTAACCCTTTTTTTGTGGGGCTAGCGATGAGATTTAAGCTAAACGCAAAACAGCCGCCCACCTCTCCCTTTTGACCCCTTGCATTCCTTGTTTGCACGACGCTGGCGCAAGGGATAAAATATTCCAATGTATTAAGATCATCTAAGGGAGAGTGCCATGAATAAATCCATCTGTTCCGTCGCCATTCTAATTGCGCTTAGTTTCAGTCTGGGCGGCTGCGCGAGTCGTTTGACCTCAGATGGCTACGCACGAGCGCAGGCGCAGCAAGTGATGGAGATCGAGCGCGGTGTGATCGAGTCTTTACGTGATGTGCGCATCGAAGGCACTGCTTCTGGGCATGGCGCATCGGTGGGTAGTAGTGCCGGTGCCATCATCGGGGGCATCGGCGCGAATACGATTGGCAGTGGACGCGGCTCCTGGATCGCCTCCGCCCTCGGTGCGGTTGCCGGAGGCTTGGCAGGGGCGGCGGCCGAAGAAGCGGTGACCACGCGCGCGGGGGTAGAGCTGACTGTCAAACTCAACTCCGGACGTCTGCTTGCAGTGACGCAGGAAAAAGACGAAAAAGAAATTTTTGTGCGAGGGGATAAAGTCCGCGTCCTAAC
Organism: Betaproteobacteria bacterium; assembly: GCA_043750335.1. Classification (GTDB taxonomy): domain Bacteria; phylum Pseudomonadota; class Gammaproteobacteria; order Burkholderiales; family Thiobacteraceae; genus RBG-16-58-11. The sequence goes on from JAYVBU010000045.1 coordinate 724, forward strand.
CGGCGGCGGGGTGACGCGCGTGACCATGGACACGGCTACAGCGCCTTCCAACGCTGCCAGCAGCAAACCCTAGTTGCGCGTGATTGTTTAAATTTCTCGCGCGAAGCGCAGATGGTTTTGGTTATGCGCTGTCACCCAGGCAATTACCTGATCCGGCGGCAGGGCTCGGCTAAAGTAGAAGCCCTGCACCACATCGCAGCCTAAGACTTGCAATAGCTCCAGTATCTCTGCGCTTTCCACGCCCTCTGCCACTACGCGATAGCCCATGTTGTGCGCCAGCGCGATGGTGGAATGCACGATGACCGCGTCGCTTTCATCGTGGGTCATATTCAGCACAAAAGACTTATCTATTTTAATTTCGGTTGCGGGCAAACTTTTCAGATAGGCCAAGGATGAAAACCCGCTGCCAAAGTCATCAATTGAACTCTGCAAACCCAAGGCATTCAGCTTAATTAAAATATCCTGCGCCAATCGCGGGTTCACCATCATGCTGCTTTCGGTTACCTCCAGCGTGATATTCTCAGGCACAACGGTGTGCTGCTCTAAAATTTTCCGGAAATCCTGCGGCAAATTTTCATCCCCCAAATTGCGTACCGACAGATTCACCGAGACCCGCAGCGGCATGCCCATTTGTTGCCATGCTTCCATCTGCTGCACGGCATTGCTCATCACCCACAGGGTAATTTGTCGCATCACGCCCACGCGCTCGGCGACGGGAATAAAATTATCCGGCTCGATCTCGCCCAGGGTTGGGTGCTGCCAATGCAACAGCGCTTCCAGCCCACAGACCCGGCCATCTTTGAGCGATATTTTAGGTTGATAACGCAGCTTGAGCTGATCGAACAAGGCGCGGTCACGCAAACTAGTTACGACCTTCAGGCGATTCAAGCTGTATTGATCTTGTTCTGCCTCGTACAGCGCAAACCCCCGCCCGTGTCGCTTGGCTTCATACATGGCCACATCCGCGTGCTGCAAAAGAATTTGCGGCTCGTCGCCATGCGCTGGGTACATGGCGATCCCCACGCTACCGCCGATGCTGATGCCGTGCCCATCAATGATGAAGGGCTGATCGACCACCTCCAAAATGCGTTGGCAGATACTGCGCGCCTGATCGGCGTTCACGTTCTCAAGCACAAAACCGAATTCATCTCCCCCTAGGCGCGATACGACATCGGTCGAACTGATAGCACTCAACAAACGCGGTGCCAAAGCAATCAGCAGCAAATCACCGTAATGGTGTCCGAGCGTGTCGTTCACCTCCTTGAAGCGGTTCAGATCAAGCAACAAAATTGCCATCTCTTTTTGATTCAGCTTCGCCCCGCTAATCGACTGCTCGATCCGCTCCATCATGAGCCGACGGTTGGGTAAATTGGTCAAGCTGTCATGCAATGCGTGGTGCCGCTCCAAAGCGCGCATGTGATGCACATGCTGCACCGTGCGCGCACTCATCCGCACCACCAAAAGCACAAATAAGCCACCGCCGAAAAACACGACCGAAATAAAAAGATCAATGATTGCAGCCGGGTGCGACAACAACAAAACGCCGTAGCTCAAATAGCCCAGCAGAAACAGAACGACAAACACGAAGAGCATCTTCCAACCACCTGGATGACCATACTCGTCGCGCAACAAGCAGCGCGCTGAAAGCAGCGCGCGCAATAAAAACAGCGCCCCAGCAGCGACTAACAGCAGTGAATAGAATTGAATATTTGAATCCATATTACCTATCATAGACTTAACAACACACTACGGACGTAAGCTTGGTCTCAGCCAAGCATGCGCTAGCGCTAAAACAAACGGCCTAGGCGTCACCGCCTAGGCCGTTTTAACTATTCCTCCCCGTAAAGGGTTAAACCGCCACTTCTTTTTGCCCGCTGATAATCAAGTAACGCTCGTGCAATATATCTTTAGTTTCTTCGAGCCCAAACGGGATGCAGTCAACCGGACACACCTGCTGACACTGCGGCTCATCATAGTGACCAACACATTCAGTACACAAATTAGGGTCGATGACGTAGATTTCTTCCCCCTGCGAGATCGCGCCGTTTGGACACTCGGGCTCGCACACGTCACAGTTGATGCATTCGTCCGTAATCATTAGGGACATAAGCTTAATTCCTTAATATCTTAAATTGCTAATATTCAAGCCATTTTGGCACTGAGCCGCGAATTTATCAAGGGATGCACAAATTCGCTGACATCTCCGCCGAGGCGCGCGATCTCGCGCACCAGCGAGGCCGACACAAACATATGTTGTTCCGAAGGCGTGAGAAACAAGGTCTCCACTTGCGAATTCAAGCGCCGGTTCATGCCCGCCAATTGCAGCTCATATTCAAAATCGGACACAGCCCGCAGGCCGCGCAACACAACCGTCGTGCCTTGCTGATCGAGAAACTTCATCAGCAAACCGGAAAAACCTACCACCGTCACGCCCGGAATATCGGCCAGCACTTGGCTCGCCAACTCGATGCGCTCTTGCAGGCTAAAAAAAGGCCGTTTATTCGGACTCTCGGCAACGCCCACCACCACCTCGTCAAATAGATTAGCGGCACGCCGCACCAAATCTTCATGCCCGCGCGTGATGGGGTCAAAACTTCCGGGATAAACAATACGTTTAGGCATGCTCGACTTTCCTCAACAATCCGTAGTGCACCTGACCTGCGCGGCCACGCTTAAATAAGACCATGCCGGGCGGCGCTTCAATCGCTGCGCCACTCTCTACATAGGCACAGCCATCTACACTGAGTATCGCTGCTAATAGGGGCAATAATTTATCCAACAAACCTGCTTGAAACGGCGGGTCCAAAAAAATAACATCATACACGCCGCGCACACGGCCCAGCCACGCCAGCGCGTCGTCCTGCACCAAGGTCAACCGCGTAGCATGCAACTTGGCGGCGTTGTCGCGCAGCGCGGCAAACACCTTGGCGTGTTGCTCTATCATCGTCACATGCTTAGCACCGCGGGAATACGCCTCGAACCCCAGCGCGCCACTACCACCGAAAAGATCAAGACAGGTTTTACCCTCCAAGGTCTGCCCCAACCAGTTAAACAAGGTTTCGCGCACACGATCCGTCGTGGGGCGCAAGCCCGGCTGGTCAGGAAAAGTAATGATGCGGCTACGCCACTCACCACCGATGATGCGAAGTTTATTGGGCACGATGACTTAAAAAAATTTCTGAGCGTAATCCATCTATCTGCAATTCCAGGCCATCCGCAGGAAAAAAACGAATGTACAGCGAAGCTTCATACATTCCAAGAATTTCGTATTACTTCCAAAAACGGCCTTTTATAACTCCACCCCACACCCGCCACAAAAATAGAACATCGTAATATTAAATTGACGTTGGAATATTTACCGTGATTTACTTAGCCCTCGCTTTCACGCAAATCGAGCGAGTTAACACAGTAAGCCCTCAACCATTATCGCAATCGAAATTTACCTGGAGAATGACATCATGGCGTTTGACGCATTTTTAAAAATTGACGGTATCCCCGGCGAGAGTAGCGACGACAAACACGCTGACTGGATCGAGATCGTATCTTTCACCCACAGCATGGAGCAGCCCGCCTCGGCTACTGCTAGCAATGCGGGCGGCGCAACTGCCGAACGCGTGAACCATGGCACGTTTAACATCACACACTTATTGGACAAGGCTAGCCCAAAAATTTACGACGCTGTTTGCAC
>JAYVBU010000046.1:0-4395 GCA_043750335.1 Betaproteobacteria bacterium
AATGCAAACCGACCCACACTCCCCCATTGGTGTATTCGACTCCGGCGTTGGCGGCCTCACAGTAGTGCGCGCGCTCATGGAGCGTTTGCCGTTTGAAAACATCGTGTATTTTGGCGACACGGCGCGCGTGCCCTATGGCGTGAAATCGGTCGAGACCATTGCGCATTACACGACGCAGATCGCCGAGTTTTTACTGGCAAAAGAGGTCAAGCTACTGATTATCGCCTGCAACACTATGGCGGCAGTGGCAGCGCAAGCCGTGCGTGACTTGTCATTGGTGCCGGTGCTCGATGTGATCGACGCGGGGGCGTTCGGCGCGGCGCAAGCCACGCGCAACAAACAGATCGGCATCCTTGGTACGCCTACCACCATCAACAGCAACGCCTACGCACAAGCGATTCATCGCTATGATCCTGAGATTCGTCTCTACTCCCAAGCCTGCCCTCTCTTTGTGCCGCTGGTAGAAGAAGGCTGGCTCGAGCATCCGGTGACCCGCCTCACGGCGCAGGAATATTTGAAACCCGTATTGGCCCAGGCAGTGGATACGCTCGTGCTGGGCTGCACACACTACCCACTGCTCACCCCACTATTGCAAGACGTGGCCGGGCCGAACGTGCGCTTGATCGACTCGGCGCAAGCCATGGCGCAACGCGCCGCCGTATTGCTTAAAGAGCAACAACTCGGTAATCCCCATCAGGGCGCGCCGCGTTATGAGTACTTCGTCACCGATGTGCCGGTGCGCTTTCAGACCATCGGAGAACGATTTCTTGGACGCACCTTGGCCGATGTGCATGTCGTAAAGTGGTAACCCCAACATGGAAGGTAAAGCAATGAATCCGTATTTAACCCATTTCCCAAAACTTGCGCTCTGCGCGGCATTGATCGTTAGCAGCCTAAGCATGGCCGGTTGCAAGAGCACCACACAGGGAGGCGAGGTGGGTGTACAGCGCAAGCAATTCCTACTGGTCTCATCGCAACAAGCAGAAACCGGCGCGGCACAGTTCTACGCGCAAGAGATGCAAAAATATTCCAGCAAACAATCCCTCAACACTAACCCACAGCAAACCGCGCGCGTACGTGGCATCGCAACCCGCCTCATCGACCAGGCAGGAGCGTTTCGACCTGACACGCGTAACTGGAAATGGGAAGTAAATGTCATCAACAGCCAAGAACTCAACGCCTACTGCGCGGCGGGAGGCAAGATGGCGGTATATTCCGGCTTGATTGATTCACTACGTCTTACCGATGAAGAAATCGCCGCCGTCATGGGCCATGAGATTGCGCACGCTCTACGCGAGCACACACGCGAGGCAATGTCGGAATCTGTCGCGCAACAAGTAGGCGTCTCGGTCATCGCCTCGCTGGCGGGCTTTGGTGAAGTCGGTACGAGTCTGCTATCCAATGCGACCCAGGTAGCCATCGGCTTACCCTTCTCCCGGCAGAAAGAGCGCGAAGCAGATGAAATTGGCATCGAACTCATGGCCCGAGCAGGCTTTGACCCGCGCAGCGCACTCAGCGTATGGCGCAAGATGATGGCGGGCAACGGCAATCGTCCACCAGAAATACTCAGCACCCACCCCGACCCAGAAAACCGCATCAAGGATATCGAAGCGCGCCTGCCGCGCGTGATACCGTTGTACGAAGCCACCAAAAAAACCAACAAGAAATAAAAAAGAAGCCGGGGGGGCTTACCCACCCGGCAAACTCCGGATCATAGGAGAGAGCGTTCCCGATGTGCGATGCAAAACTTGCACCGCACTGCTACTGTCGCAATGCCTATGCCAGTTTTAACAGCAGACGGGTTACGCAAAAGCCATCCTCGCGCGCATCGAACAGCGCATTGAAAACACGTCGTATTTTATCTCGTGCCGGACTTACCTCCCGGCCTACGCCGCGTTCGCATATCCGCTCACGAGATGACAAAAAGGCGTAGCGTTGTGACGCGGCGCGGCAAGCGTTACGACGCGTTAATGTCGATGAAAAACCAAGGTGCGATTGTTTACCGGCATGGCGTGATCGTGTTGCAGCGCCAATCCATGTTCAAGCGCAACCGCGCACACCGCCTCAAAATCACGCACCCCACTGTGCGGATCACGCGCCTTTAACCAGCTATCAAAGCGAGCATTACTCTCGGAGGTGAACTGCCCGCCGTAGTTGAAGGGGCCATAGATACAGAGCGCCCCACCGGGCGACAATAACTGCCCCACACCCGCCAACAGACAGACCACTTCAGGCCAGGAAACGATATGCAAAGTATTGGCGGTAAATACGCCGTCCACAGGCGTCACCGGCCACGGTTTATCGTTCACATCAAGCGCGATGGGTGGCCGCGCATTGGCGAGCTGCGCTTCATCCAGCCAAGCTTGTATGCCAGCATGATGCACCGGCAGGTCGCTCGTCTGCCAAGTGAGATGCGGCAGATGTTGTGCAAAATGCACCGCGTGTTGGCCGGTACCACTACCGATTTCGAGTACGCCGGAAACCTGCGCGAATGCCTCGCGTAAGACAACAAGAATCGGTTCGCGATTATTTTCGCTGGCTTCAGAAAATGGTTTCATGGCGCGTCTAAATCCAGTTGCCGGATGGTCGCCACTGCTTGCGGGTTGTCGCGCCATACGCTGGGGTCCGCATCCACGTACAACTCGATTTCGATACCATCCGGATCCAAAATATAAAGAGACTGACTGACTTGATGATCCGATTGACCCACCAGCGGCACACCCTGCCGTACAAGTTGGTCGCGCATGGCGCGCAAGGCATCCAGGTCGTCGCCGATTTTAAACGCCACGTGATAGAGCCCGACACGGTGCGGCTCCGGCAGAGGTGCATCCGGGCCCAACTCAAGCAAGGCTAAATCATGATGATTGTCACCCGCAGAAAAAAACACCATCTGATTGCCCTTGCGCGCCACTTCGCGCAACCCTAATAGGTCACGATAAAACGGCACCGACACAGAAAGTGCCCGCACTTTTAAAACGACATGGCCAAGCGCTTTTATCGACATGAGAGATTTTTTGAAAGAAAAAAGAAGGCCTATTCTAATCCATGCTCGCCTGCCTAGTGCGAGTCCAATCCGTCGCACATAAAAACGTGCAGCACTCTGGTGATTGCTTGCCGCCCACCAACGATTTCACCGATGCCATACACAGCCAAAATGTTCTTGGTGAGATCAATTCCGATGGTGATAATGTTCATGAATTCCCCCCTTCACGGTTTGGATGGATATGACACTTTCTATTTTGGTATTTTTGATGTCGTTCGCGGCAACCTCGCCACAACCTTGGGGCGGCGAAGCCTCTTTTAATCGTTAGCCACGATGCCTTACGAAACCACACTCATCTTCACCGAGTCCCTTGTTCGCCAAGCCGTGTTTGCATTTTGGCGTCGGACAATCGGCATCGGCTTTGTCGTGGCACTCGTAGTTAATGCGTTTAGCCTTGGACTCCTTATTGTGCAAGGCAATACCTCTTGGCTCATTGGTGTTCTTGCTACTGTACTTGCCTTGGGCGTCGTGTTCATTGCGTTTCTGTATTTTGTTCACTACCGCAACTCGCTGCGCAAGTTCCGTGAAATGGGCTCCCCTCATGCAAATTTCCGCGCCGAGGAGGCTACCTTCACAATCAGTTCTGATATTGGCACTACAACGCTCCAATGGTCTGCCATAAAAGAACTCTGGCAATTCTCTGGTGTTTGGCTTTTGCTGTATTCCAAGGCACAGTTCAGCACATTGCCTCTCGCAGATTTGTCTGCGGAAATACAGGCTTTCATTCTTCAACGTGTTCAAGTAGCAGGAGGTAAAATTGTTTCCAAAAGCTACGGTCCGCCAGACCGGCTACCTTCAACGTGATGTGCAATGATTACATTAAGAGATTACGTAATAGCTGACATTGATCGGTTTTCCGTTCTTGCTAACAATGAAAATGTATCGCGGTATTTGATCTATACATTTCCCTATCCATACACAAAAAAGGATGCGGAATGGTGGATAAAAACCGGGTCTAAGGCGAATAATTCGGTAACCAAGGTAATCGAATATCGAGGAGAGCTTATCGGTACCGTTGGCATTACACCGCAAACAGGTTGGAAAGAGCACTCGGCAGAAATTGGATACTGGATTGGTGAAGAATATTGGGGCAAAGGTTTTGCCACTGAGGCACTACGTATGATGAGTGATCTCGCATTTTCAACCATGAACTATAAAAAAATATTCGCGCCCGTTCTTGGTCCAAACAAAGCTTCAATAAGGGTACTTGAAAAAAACGGTTATTGTTTGGAGGGCATCTTAAAACATGAAGTTTTTAAGGCCGGAAATTATTTCGACGGGTATTACTATGCCAAGTTTTGCTCATCATAAAAGATGGGGCCCGTCTTTTAGTTATTCAGGCACGATTCCAT
>JAYVBU010000047.1:0-4360 GCA_043750335.1 Betaproteobacteria bacterium
GTAAACATTTGCTCAAATTCACGGCGTTTCTGCTCGAGGCTGTCTTTCAGGTTTTCGAGTTGTTGCGCAGCTTCATCGTTGGACAAACGAATATCGAACCAGTCGTAACGATTGGTTTCGGTCAAATACGCCTTGGTGAGCTTGGTGCCCTTGGCCAGTTTTTTCGGGCCGCCGTTTGCTGTTTTGTTCAACAATAAACGCTCGATCCGACCGAAGGAGTCCTCTTCTACGATGCGCATGCGATCCGCGAGGTCTTTTTTGTACTCGGACAGCATGTCTTCAATAATTTGCGCCGCACGTTTATCGCGCTCGATACCTTCACGCGTAAACACCTGTACGCCGATCACCGTGCCTGCCATGCCGGACGGTACGCGCAAGCCCGTGTCTTTCACATCCGATGCCTTCTCGCCGAAAATCGCGCGCAGCAATTTTTCTTCCGGCGTGAGTTGGGTTTCGCCCTTGGGCGTGACTTTACCCACCAACACGTCACCGGCTTCAACCTCTGCGCCGATGTACACAATGCCGGATTCATCCAAACGGCCAGCCATGCGCTCGGACAGATTGGGGATGTCGCGCGTAATCTCTTCCGGCCCAAGTTTGGTGTCGCGCGCGACGATCGACAGCTCTTCGATATGAATCGAGGTATAGCGATCATCCGCAACCATGCGCTCGGAGATCAAAATCGAGTCTTCGAAGTTATAACCGTTCCAAGGCATGAACGCGACCATCATGTTCTGCCCCAGTGCCAACTCACCCATATCCGTTGAAGCGCCGTCCGCAATGATGTCGCGGCGCGCAATCACATCCCCCACTTTGACGATGGGGCGCTGATTAATATTGGTGTTTTGGTTGGAGCGCGTGAACTTGGTCAACGTGTAAATATCCACGCCCACTTCGCCTTGTGCAGTTTCATCGTCATTCACTCGCACCACAACGCGCGAGGCATCGACGTGATCTACGACACCGCCACGGCGCGCAAATACTACCGTGCCGGAGTCAATGGCGGCGGTGCGCTCGATGCCGGTTCCGACCACGGGTTTTTCCGGGCGCAGGCAGGGCACTGCCTGACGTTGCATGTTTGAACCCATCAAGGCGCGGTTTGCGTCGTCATGCTCCAGGAAGGGAATCAGCGATGCGGCAACCGACACGACCTGCGCCGGGGCGACGTCCATGTATTCCACTTTCTCGCGCGGGGCGAGGGCGAATTCGTTGTGCTGACGGCAGGAAACAAATTCTTCCTTGAACGTGCCCGTCTTGCTCAACTCGGCATTGGCCTGCGCGATCACATATTTACCTTCTTCAATCGCTGACAGATATTCGATTTCATCCGACACCTTGCCGCTGATAACTTTGCGGTAAGGCGTTTCCAAGAAACCATATTCATTGGTTTTCGCGTACAGCGCGAGCGAGTTGATCAGGCCGATGTTCGGGCCTTCTGGCGTTTCGATTGGACACACGCGGCCGTAGTGGGTCGGGTGCACGTCGCGCACTTCGAAACCGGCACGTTCACGCGTCAAACCGCCCGGCCCCAGGGCCGATACGCGACGCTTATGCGTGATCTCAGACAGCGGGTTGGTTTGATCCATGAACTGTGACAGCTGGCTCGAACCAAAGAACTCCTTGATAGCGCCCGATACGGGCTTCGCGTTAATCAGATCATGCGGCATCAGGTTATCGGATTCGGCCTGACCCAAACGCTCTTTTACTGCGCGCTCGACCCGTACCAAACCAGCACGGAATTGATTTTCAGCCAGCTCGCCCACAGAACGTACGCGACGATTACCCAGGTGATCGATATCGTCGATCTCGCCCCGACCATTGCGTAATTCGACGAGGATTTGCATCACGTGCACGATGTCTTCCGGCGACAAGGTGGGGGAACCAACCAAGGCATCGTTGCCGATGCGGCGGTTGAATTTCATGCGGCCCACTTTGGACAAGTCGTAAGTTTCCGGCGCGAAAAACAAGCGGTTAAACAAGGCAACCACGGCATCTTCGGTCGGCGGTTCGCCGGGACGCATCATGCGGTAGATAGCGACCTTGGCTTGCAATTGGTCGAGCGTCTCGTCGATGCGCAGGGTTTGCGACATGTACGCACCCTGATTCAGATCATTGGTGTACAAGGTCTGTATCTCGCCAACGCCAGCGTCGGCCAGTTTTTGCAACAGCTCCTCTGTGATCTCGTCATTGGCGTTAGCAACGATCTCGCCGGTTTCTTTGTTGACGATATTCATGGCCACTACGCGGCCCAATACGAAATCTTCCGGCACGGTGATTTTTTTCAATCCTGCCGCTTCCATATCGCGAATGTACTTAACCGTAATGCGCTTATCCTTAGGCACAATCACTTTGCCCTTGGACACGAAATCGAAGCGCGCCACTTCACCGCGCAAACGCTCGGGCACGAGGTCGAAATCAATGCCCTTCTTGCCGATATGAAAGGTATCGAAGTGGAAGAACATGGCCAGAATTTGCTCCGGCGTATAACCCAAGGCCTTGAGCAGAATCGTCGCCGGCATTTTGCGCCGACGGTCGATACGAAAATACAGGTAGTCCTTCGGATCGAACTCGAAGTCGAGCCAGGAACCACGGTAAGGAATGATCCGACCAGAGAACAGCAGCTTGCCGGATGAATGCGTCTTGCCGCGATCATGTTCAAAGAACACGCCGGGCGAACGATGCAACTGCGACACGATGACGCGCTCAGTGCCGTTAATCACAAACGAGCCATTGTCGGTCATGAGCGGAATCTCGCCCATATACACTTCTTGTTCTTTGGCTTCTTTGATCGTGGGTTTAGAAGCTTCACGATCCATAATCACCAAGCGCACTTTGACGCGCAAAGGAGCGGCGAAAGTCAGGCCACGTTGCTGGCATTCGGTCACATCAAACGGCGGCTCGCCGAGCACGAAGCTCACGTATTCCAGGCGCGCATTGCCGGAATGGGACGAGATCGGGAAGATCGACAAAAAAGCTGCCTGCAAACCTTCTGGTTTACGTGTCGCAGGCGGGGTATCAGCCTGCAAAAAAGCACGATAGGAGTCAATCTGGGTGGTCAGCAAATACGGCACCTGCAATACACTGGCGCGTTTAGCAAAGCTCTTGCGGATTCGTTTCTTCTCGGCGAACGAGTAGGTCATGGCATCTCCGTTTTCAGGAATCGGCATCAAGAATCAGGGTTCAAGACAACCATCAAAAGGCACGTAACACAGCGAACATGCCCTTGGAAAGTTGACTTCACTTAAAAGCGGTAAAGGCTGGCGACCGAAACGGCCGCCAGCCCCACTTTTCAGCTTGGCTTACTTAACTTCAGCAGTTGCGCCAGCGTCCGTAAGTTGCTTCAGGATCGCAGCAGCATCAGCCTTGGATATGCCTTCTTTAACAGCCTTCGGTGCGCCGTCCACCAAGTCTTTGGCTTCTTTCAAGCCCAGACCGGTAATTGCGCGCACGACCTTGATTACTTCAACCTTCTTCTCGCCAGCCGCATTCAGCATGACGGTGAATTCGGTTTGCTCTTCAGCCGCAGCAGCGGCAGCGGCGGGAGCAGCGGCAACAGCAACAGCAGCTGCAGCGGACACGCCAAATTTCTCTTCCATTTCTTTGATGAGCTCTGAGAGCTCGAGGACGCTCATGCTACCAATTGCGTCCAGTACGTCTGCTTTAGATAAAGCCATGATGTTCTCCTGTTATTTCCGAATAAATAAAAATTAAGCAGCCTGTTGCTTGTCGCGATAGGCGGCAAGCGTACGCACAAAACGGCTCGGCACTTCGTTCAATGTCTGCACGAACTTAGTGGTCGGCGCTTGCATGGTTCCCATGAGCATGGCGAGCAATTCATCGCGCGACGGCAGGGCAGCTAGGCTTCCCACTTCCTTCGGCCCCATGACTAGGTTTGGCATAGCGCCGCCCTTAATCACGAAATGTTCATTGCCCTTGGCAAACTCGCTGAGTACTTTTGCAGCAGCAACCGGGTCGGCAGAAATTGCGAACGCTAACGGCCCCGTCATTTTTTCCGCGAGCGGAGCAAATGGGGTGGTCGCTATCGCGCGCCGAACCAAGGTGTTTTTGAGCACACGGAAATACACGCCAGCACTACGCGCTTTCGCACGCAGGACAGTCATGTCACCTGCTTCCAGGCCGCGGTATTCCGCAAGGATAATGGACTGGGCGTTCGCCAATTGCGCGCTCACCTCAGCCACAACCACTTGCTTCTTCTCTAGATTGAGACCCACGGTCATACTCCTTTTACGTCGAATGCGACCAAACTGTAGCCGCGAATCGGCGACCTGTCGGCAGGAGAACGGCTGGTTAAAGCAATTATCCTGATTTCGGGTACGCCATCTGCGTGGGGTCAGGCTTC
>JAYVBU010000048.1:0-4344 GCA_043750335.1 Betaproteobacteria bacterium
CGTATCGGCTATGTATCCTCGGATTTTCGCGAGCACCCAGTCGCGCGCAATCTGCTGCCGGTATTGCAGCAGCACGACCGCACCCGCTTTGAGATTTATCTCTACGCCAACATCGGTGCGCTCGACAATATGAGCACGCGCTTGCAAGCAGCCAGCGACCAATTTTGTCTTATTAGCCAACTCAGTGACGCGCAAGTTGCGGCGCAAATTCGCACCGATGATATCGACGTGTTGGTGATTTTGGCCTGGCGTTTCGATGTCAATCGCCCGCTCATCGCCGCGCATCGGCCTGCTCCAGTATGCGTGAGCTTTCACGACCCCGGCACGACAGGCATGAGCGGTTTCGACTACGTTATCGCGGATTCTGTACTCGCCCCAAAGCGTGGTGAACAGTACTTCAGCGAACGCGTCGCGCGCTTGCCCTCGTATTATTTGCACCAGCCACTGAGTGATGCGCCGCCGGTGAATTCGCTGCCCGCGCTGGGTAATGGCTATCTCACTTTCGCCAGCTTCAACAACCCGGCAAAATTGAACACTGCCGTGATCGCACTCTGGTCACGTTTGTTAACCGCCCTCCCCACGGCGCGCCTGCTGCTCAAATACAAGGGGATATTTGCCGAGCCCTATGTGCGCGATCATCTCCTCGCCCAATTTGTGCAGCATGGCATCCACGCAGAACGGCTCACCCTCATCAGCGCCGACGAATCCGCCGCCGACCATCTCGCGTGCTATCACGCAGTGGATATCAGCCTCGACCCTTTCCCCTTCAATGGCTCCACCACGAGCTTCGAGTCGCTGTGGATGGGCGTACCGGTGCTCACGCTTGCAGGTCAATCTATGGTTAGCCGCTGGGGCGCGTCCATTCTGACGCGAGTGGGACTAACAGAATGGATTACCGCGAGCGAATCAAGCTTCCTGCAAACGGCACAAGTTTTAGCTGCTGATCTGCCAGGCTTGTCAGCCTTACGCCTGACACTGCGCGACAAGGTTGAAACTTCTGCGCTATGCAAAGCGCCGCGCTACACGCGACACTGGGAACGTTTGCTGCGCTGTATGCATAAACAAAAATGAAGTATCGCTCGATATTGCAATATCCTTCGCATAGCCAAGCCTGAAGCGACATCAAGGTACAATTACAAATTCTTTGATGAAACACGCCCTCATGAGCAAAGCCTTTATCCGCGAAACAGACGACGATCCAGATGACGAACTGGCGCCGGAAGAACAACTAGCGCCCACAGGCAGCAAGAACTACATCACGCCCGCTGGCTTCGCCAATCTACAAGCGCAACTCAAGGATTTATTCAATGTGCAGCGACCCGAGACGGTCAAAATCGTATCCTGGGCTGCGGCTTTGGGCGACCGTTCAGAAAATGCCGATTATCTCTATGGCAAAAAGCGTCTGCGCGAAATTGATAAGCGCATCCGCTTTCTAACCAAGCGCATCGGCTACGCGGAGATTGTCGATCCAACCCAACAGCCCAGGGATAGAATTTTTTTCGGTGCTACCGTGGTCGTCAGCGATGAAGCCGCTGAGGAACATACCTACGCCATCGTCGGCATGGATGAGATCGACTTATCCCGCGGCCGCGTGAGTTGGATATCGCCGCTGGCAAAGGCGTTGCTGGGACGGCAAGCAGGCGACACTGTGATCGTGCATACGCCAAGCGGCGCGCAAGAATTGGAAGTGATAGCCATTCGCTATGACGCGATTAACGATTGAGCTGCGACACCAATTTTCATCTCATTTCTAGCGTCTGCGTTTGATTCTGAATCTACCACCATTCCCTTTTGTGTCGAGTTTTCTTACATGCCACGCAAACAGCCAAGCGTTTTTTTGCTCAACTGTTTGTTTATAAATGCAAACAAAATATGCGGTATGAATATTGCATTTGCATAATTTCATCCTGTCAAAAAATCCAAAGGGGAAATTATGAACGCTCGAAAAATACATCAATCACTACTCATGGGCTTTGCTTGTGCACTGTTATTAGCCGCAACGAGCAGCCATGCAAGCGTGATCTCGATGTCAACACGCCCGATTGCCGATAGCACGTTGGGCAACTCAGCCGACGATTACTTAAATAACTGGAACGCCGCACTGGGCGCTAACCCAATAGCGCCGTCCGGTTATTGCGATACTTCACTTGCAAGCTATAGCGGCGCATCAAACCAAGCAAGCTGCGGGGGCTCCGCCACCGATGTGTCTTTTCATTTTCAAGTGGACTTCGGCGTTACTTCAGCAGAAGCAGGCGTATGGATTATCAACGTCGGCCCGGATTTCGGCCTTGGCGGCGCGATTTATATTGACGGCGTGGCCTTCGCTTATAGCAGCGATGATTTATGGTGGAACGGAAGCTATGGAAACACAGCTGAAACATTCAGCATTAGCGTCACCCTCACCGCTGGCAATCACACGCTGGACATATATGGACAAGAACAATGCTGCGATGGTGCACAGGAAGCACAATATCTAGCGCCAAATGCGCAAGCCTTCGTCACGTTTAGCAGTAATGATGGCCTAAATGCGATACCTGAACCCGTCTCACTCGCACTTTTCGGATTGGGCTTGTTTGTTTTGGCTGCTGTTCGTCGCCAGCGTTAAAAGCTGTATTGGGATCGTTACAACAAAACGGCGCCTGAATCAGGCACCGTTTATTTTGCGTGGTATGCATACGCACGGCCACTAGATTACTGCAATTATTTTTTTGCCTGCCGCTGCCGCCGCGTTTCAAACAAGCAAATCCCGCTCGCGACGGACACGTTTAAACTTTCCACACTGCCCAACATAGGAATTTTCACCAACTCGTCACAGTGTTCGCGCGTCAAACGGCGCAGACCCTCGCCTTCTGCGCCCATGACCCAAGCGATGGGGCCACTGAGCTTGGCCTGATATAAAGTTTGCTCGGCTTCACCCGCCGCGCCGACGATCCAGATGCCCTGATCTTTCAACTCGCGCAGCGAGCGCGCCAAATTGGTGACGGGAATAAAAGGCAACACCTCGGCTGCACCAGACGCGACTTTGCGTACCGTCGCGTTGAGGCCCACCGCGCGATCTCGCGGCGCGATCACCGCATGCGCGCCCATGGCGTCGGCCAGGCGCATGCACGCGCCCAGGTTATGCGGGTCTTGTACACCGTCCAGCACCAGCAGCAACGCGGGCTCTTTCAACTCTGCCAACACATCATCAATACTGACGGCGAGCTTGAGTTGCGTGACGCGCGCCACGCAACCTTGATTCTGGGCAAAGCCGCTCATACCGTCGAGGCGTGCGCGATCAACCGGTAGGACGCGCACTTTTTGCTCCTCTGCAAGCAGCAATAGATTGCGCGCGCGCTGATCTTTACGCGCGGCATCAACATAGAGCTCGATCACGCTCTCGGCATGGCTGCGAATACGGCTTTGCACGGCGTGAAAGCCGTAGATGAATTCAGTGCTCACTTAGAAGACCTTAAAAAAACTAGCCACGGATTAACACGGATATACACAGATTAAAGTCATGCCTCAGATTTAGCCGGAAAGATTTCATCCGTGTTTATCCGCGTACCGCCGTGGTTTCTAATGTTTTTTCTTTTTACTTTTTTGCGCGGGCGGCGCAGCTTCACTCACGCCCGGCAGGGAAAAGTCGATGCGCGCGGTTTCGAGATCGACGCGGACGACTTTGACGCGCAGACGATCTGACAGGCGATATTGATGGTGTGTCCGTTCGCCGATCAGAGCGTGACGCGCTTGGTCGAATTGATAATAGTCGTTGCCCAATTCAGTGACATGCACTAAACCTTCGACGTACACGCCATCGAGTGCGACGAAGATGCCGAAGCTGGTGACGCCCGCAATCGTGCCTTCGAATTCCTCGCCGATCTTATCCTGCATGTAATAGCACTTGAGCCATTGTTCCACATCACGCGTGGCATCGTCGGCACGGCGCTCGGTCATGGAGCAATGTGTGCCGAGCGATACCCAATTGCCGGGGTTGTAGGTTTGTTTTTGCACGACCGCTTTGATCGCACGATGCACCAGCAAATCCGGATAGCGCCGGATCGGCGAAGTGAAGTGAGTGTAAGCCTCATACGCCAGACCAAAGTGACCGACATTCTCCGGGCTATATTGCGCTTGCTTGAGCGAGCGCAGCATGACGGTTTGCAGCAATTGCGCGTCGGGTCGCGTTTTGATTTTCTCTAAAAGTTGCGCGTAATCCTTAGCGTGCGGTTCGTCGCCGCCGGTGAGGCTGAAGCCAAAGGTTTTCAGGAAATCACGCAACATTTCCAGTTTCTCCAGCTTCGGACCTTCATGCACGCGGTACAAAGCCGGATGATTATTGGTTTGCAAAATATCTGAGGCGCA
>JAYVBU010000049.1:0-4336 GCA_043750335.1 Betaproteobacteria bacterium
GTGCAACGCTACCAAGTGTTCGAGTATGTTGCGCACGCGCTGCATGGATTGCTTTAACACCGCTTCCACTTCATCGTAATGCACCGCATCTTTGCTCGATCCACGGCCCGCAGCGAAATTGGCCACCACGCCGATGGTGGCATAGCACAAGCCGATTTCCTTCGCGAGCGAGGCTTCCGGCATGCCGGTCATGCCAACCATGGTGGCACCGTCGCGCTCCAGGCGATTGATCTCGGCTTTCGACTCCAGCCGCGGCCCCTGCACCGCCGCATAGACGCCGCCATCCACGCAAGTCTCGCCTGCTTCCGTCACCGCGCGCAGACACAGCGCACGTATTTTTTGGCAGTAGGGCTCGGTAAAGTCCATGTGCACCACGGGGCTGTCTTTGCCTTCGCGAAACGTGGTTTTGCGACCATGGGTGTAATCGATAATCTGGTCGGGAATCACAATCGTGCCGGGCTTTAAATCCGTGTGAATACCCCCGACCGAGGCCACCGACACTAGGTCTTTCACCCCGCGCGAATGGATCGCCCAAATATTGGCGCGGTAATTCACTTCATGCGGCGGGATGGTGTGGCCATAACCATGCCGCGCTAAAAAGATAATCTCTTCATTAGAAAGCCGCCCCATGGTCAGGGCACCGGATGGCTCGCCAAACGGGGTGCGAATCACTTGACGATGCGTAATTTCAAGGTTGGCGAGTTGGGTCAGGCCGGAGCCGCCGATAATTGATAGCATAAGGGATTTGTCTTATCTAAAAAGATTCCAGAAAGTAGGGAATCAGGAATTTAAGTGACCAGGATTTACGCAAATCGGCACGAATAATTCACAGTGATTTTTTCGTGCTGAATCGCTTTTCGACGGTGAACTCTAACATAAAGCTCAAACGCTTGCGCGGCGGCGTACGGCGCACATTCTGCGTAATTTTGACGCTAAACCAGCGTGCATTTATGGGTTCAGCGCGCACACCTTACTCGTTAACCAGTCAATCTTTCAGCGCGAAAATTTCCGGCAGATTACGCCACATGCCATGCACATCCATGCCGCAGCCAAACACATAGCGATTGGGGAGCTCTAAGCCGACAAAATCGGCTTGGATCGGCTTGACTCGCCCGATTTCTTTGTCCGCGAGTACCGCGCAAAACACTTGGGCAGCGCCCATGCTCAACAATTTATCGCGCACCGCCACCAACGTGTGCCCCTCGTCCAAAATATCGTCGATCACCAATACCGTACGCCCCTTCACGTCTTCTTTCGGCATCACTTTCCAGGCAATGTCCTGACCTTGCGTGCTGTTGCGGTAACGTGTGGCGTGAATGTAATCAAGATCGAGGGGGAATCGCAATTGTGGCAGTAATTGGCCTGCGAACACGATCGCGCCACCCATCACCGACAACACAACAGGATATTGCTCGCTAAGCTGTGCGCTTATTTCATGCGCTACACGCGATACGGCTTTTGAAACGAATTCGGCGGAGCACAACATCTCCGCCGAATGAAGGATTTCTAAAGCTTGTTCTCTGGTGTGCATAGGGAATATGCCTCAGCGTTGCGGCAGATCACAATGCAAGGACATCAGATATTCTCGGAATTGCGCGCCGATCTCGGGATGCTTTAACGCATAGCCCATTGTCGCTTGCAAATAACCCATCTTGCCGCCGCAATCGTAACGCACACCGTCAAATTGATAGGCAAAAACTGCCTCGTAGTCGATCAGTGCAGCAATGCCATCGGTCAATTGAATTTCGCCACCCGCGCCGGGTTTGACTTGCTCCAGCAAACGGAAAATTCTCGGCGTCAAAATATAGCGGCCAACTACGGCCAAGGTGGAGGGGGCCGCTTCCGGCTTGGGTTTTTCCACAATGCCAGTTACGCGCTGCACACGTTCAGAAATTTGGTGGCTGTCCACAATGCCGTAGGAACCGGTATTGGCGCGCGGCACATTTTCCACGCCCAACACAGAGCTGGAATGCTCTTCGTACAAAGCTACCATCTGCTTCAAGGCGGGGGGGGTACCGTCGATTAAATCATCCGCCAGGATCACGGCAAACGGTTCGTCGCCGACCACAGAGGCGGCGCACAACACCGCATGACCTAACCCCAAGGCTTCCGACTGGCGGGTATAAACACACGTAACATTGCTCGGCAGAATGCTCTGTAACTGTTCCAGAATGTGGTCTTTACCGCGCGCCACCAATTCGGCTTCAAGCTCATACGCCTTATCGAAGTGGTCTTCGATGGCGCGCTTATTGCGGCCAGTGACAAAAATCATTTCGGTAATACCTGCTGCAATCGCCTCTTCTACCGCATATTGAATCAGCGGCTTATCCACGATTGGCAGCATCTCTTTGGGGCTGGCCTTGGTGGCTGGCAGAAAACGTGTACCCATCCCCGCGACAGGGAACACGGCTTTGCGGATTTTTTTGGTCATGTCTGGCGCACTCCTTGAATAGAGCAGGATTTTATCAGTATTTGATGAAAGATTTTTACTTTGCCTGTGTCAGTAATGCGCGCAGGGCATCTTCATCCAATAAAGTCACACCCAGCGCTTGCGCGCGGCTCAGCTTGCTGCCGGCATCACTACCAACCACGACAAAATCGGTTTTTTTAGAGACACTCCCCACCACTTTGCCGCCAAGCGTTTCAATCATTTCCTTTGCTTGCTCGCGCGACAACGTGGGCAAGGTGCCTGTCAACACGAATGTCTTGCCAGTAAGCGCGGTTTGCGCTCTATCCTGCTGACCCGCGCCTTCGGGCCACACCACACCGGCAGCGCGCAAGCCATCAATCACCTCGCAGTTATGCGGCTCGGCGAAGAATTGCGCGATGCTTTGGGCGACGATGGGACCGACATCCGCGACCTCAATCAACTTCACTTCATCCGCTTGCATGAGACTGTCGAGCGCACCGAAATACCGTGCCAGCGCTTTGGCCGTTGCCTCACCTACGTTGCGAATGCCCAGCGCATAGATGAAGCGTTCCAGCGTGGTCTGTTTGCTTTGTTCAATCGCGGCCAATATATTTGACGCGGATTTGTCCGCCATGCGCTCCAGATTCGCGAGGGTGTGCATGCTCAAGCCATAAATATCCGCAGGCGTGTGTATATGCGCGTCATCCACCAACTGCTCGACCAATTTATCGCCCAAACCTTCGATGTCCATCGCGCGCCGACTGGCAAAGTGCAGCAAAGCCTGTTTGCGCTGCGCGGGGCAATACAGGCCGCCGGTGCAACGCGCAACAGCCTCGTCTGGCAGTTTGACAATGTGCGAACCACACACCGGGCAGTGGCTTGGCATGGCAAACGCGCGGACATGATCGGGCCGCTGATCCAGGACGACGCTCGCGACTTCCGGAATCACATCGCCTGCGCGGCGCACAATGACAAAATCGCCGATACGCACATCCTTGCGTCGTACTTCGTCTTCGTTATGCAACGTAGCATTGGTCACGGTCACCCCGCCGACGAATACCGGCTTCAACCGCGCCACAGGTGTAATTGCGCCGGTTCGGCCAACTTGCACATCAATATCCAACACCTCGGTCATCATCTCTTGCGCCGGATATTTATGTGCGACCGCAAAACGCGGCGCGCGCGAAACAAAACCCAATTCGTTTTGCGCCGCGAGATCATTCACCTTGTACACCACGCCGTCGATTTCGTACGGAAGGGCATCACGTTTGTCGCCGATGCTGCGGTAGTATTCCAGCAAGCCACCTGCCCCCGAGACGACGCGGCGTACTTGGCAAACAGGAAAATGCAGCTCAGCCAGCCAATCCATGACCTGGCTATGCAGGCGCGGCAAAGGTACACCCTCTACCGCGCCGATAGCGTAAGCAAAAAAAGTGAGCTTGCGTGACGCACTGATGCGCGGATCAAGTTGGCGCAGCGAACCGGCGGCTGCATTGCGGGGGTTGGCGAATTCTTTTTCCTGCTTGACGCGTTGTGCGGCATTCAAGCGTTCAAAATCGCGCTTCAGCATCAACACCTCGCCGCGCACTTCTAGCCATTGCGGCGGATGCGGCGTATGCAACTTCAAGGGGATAGCCTGAATCGTGCGGATATTCGCTGTTACATCCTCGCCGGTATAGCCATCACCGCGTGTTGCCGCCTGGGTAAATACGCCCCGCTCATACACCAAGCTCAGCGCTAAACCATCGAATTTTGGCTCTACCGCATAATCGATATTGTCTCGGCCCAGTGCTTCGCGCACACGGCGGTCAAACGCTTCTACTTCTGCATCTTCAAACGCGTTATTGAGTGACAACATCGGTACGCGATGCGTGATTTGGGAAAACTCGGCGATGGGGCTCGCACCTACGCGCTGGGTCGGTGAGT
>JAYVBU010000050.1:0-20002 GCA_043750335.1 Betaproteobacteria bacterium
GTGCGCATTAATAGCAATGACATGACGGTGTTCGGCCTGACCGAAAAAGGTGAAGCAGCCGTGCGCCTGCACCCGAATTGCCGCCAAGACCAATATCTCAAATTGGTCAAACAATCTCTGGCCGAGCATGCGCTGGATTCGCCTGAAGGCTATCCGGTGTACCTGCGGCGCTGGACGCGCATGGGCCAATTGCGCGATGAGAATTTATCTAAACTCTTGCTCACTGGCGAAGAAGAAGCCGTGGTCGCCGTAGTGCATGCGCCAGGCCTCACCAACGAAATCGCGCGCCGCGCATGGTGGATCATGCCTACACTCGATAACGCGCGCCGCATGCTGGAAAAAGAAAACGTCGCGCGTGGCGAAATGGGCGTTGTATTGGCCGAATTTCTGGTCGAGCACTTGCCGTTTGAAGAGGACGATCTCGCCATCATGGATACCGTGCGGGCTTTGCTCTGGTTTGATCTCGTGAACCCCGTCGCCGAGAAAAAACTTTGGGCGCGCGGCAAACAACATGGCGCGTATTTCATCGGCTTTTTAGAACTGCGTCCGGATCGCCTGCCCAACCCGCTGCCCGCACGTCCAGACTATGCCACACAACACACCCTGCTCTTACCCCTGATCGACGCGGGCAACCCCTATGCCCAACAACTCGACCGACTACTCTCTGCACCCGGCCAAACATTTCTGGCCGCATGCGAAGAAGCCATGCTGCGCCCCGGCACACACGAGATCGTGAGCGCACTACTGAATAACTATGCTACCTATCTCGCGCCGATCAGCCATGCCGACGACCGCTCACACGCGATGGAAGCGATAGTCGAGCGCGCCAACGCGCTGGTCAGCGGCGCGCAAAACGCCCCCGCCGCGCTAACCCAACTAAGCGCCGCCCTGCCACAACTCAAGCCTGAACTGATCGCGCTCCTAACCCTCGCAGGCGTCAACCAATGGTCGTCCTATACCGTCTTGCGCCGCACCACCGCAGTCAACGCGCTGTTACGCACCAAACTCAAATCTGTGTTTGATCCGATTCAAGAACAAATGCGCGTGCTACGCACAGCCAAAAAACCAGCGTAGCCAGACCAATACCCAACCAAGGAAAGCGAAACCATGCACAGTAAAAATGTCGAAAACATGCTGGAAGCACTGGCGCAAACCGCGCATGCCGGCGACTACACCGCCCATATGGCACTCATCTCTAAAGATGTCAGCGTCTATGGCGTACCCGGTTTTGACGTGATCGGTTACGACGATTGGGCGCGACAGTGCAAATTCGAATTTGAAGCGGGCTTACTCAAGCAAGTCAGCTACGAAGGCATGCGCGTCGTGACGCTCACACCGGGCAACGTCCTGTTCAAAACCATCGAGACGGTGGAAGGCACCGACGGCACTGTCAATCGCCAAGGCGTAGAAATACTCATCCGCAAAGAAGACGACGGGCAATGGCGCATCGTGCAAGAACGCATCCTCGCGGAAGATGAAATGGCATTTGACAGCCACAAGTCAAACTGAGGCCAAGCAAGCAAAATGTCCCTCACTTTTTCTGCACAACCCGGCCCCCGCGAACGGCAGTTACAACGCAAGCTGAACAACCCATGCTTCAGCCCCACCGCTCCCCTCACCCAAGCCACGATCCAAATCGCGCAACAACAAGACCAAATCGCCATGCAAAAATTTATGGTGCAATTTCGCGAGCTAGTGCAGCGCGCAGCCAATTTGGATAAAAATGTAGAAAGCGAAGTGATCCTGCTATTGAAGGCACAACTGGAACAGCAATACACTGTGTGCACCGGCCTCCCCGACCAGCCCGCCGCGCTACGCGGCGCGATCAAAAAACTCATCGCCACCATCAGCGCCACCCTGCGTAACACCTCCAAAGACGATCCCCATGCACTGGAAAAACTGGGCACCGACGAAGAACACACCCTGCTGCATCTGCAACTATGCGAGCACCAGATCGTATCCGACATCCTCAACCCGGATCACATCATCCCCCTTGATGAGCAAGTACCCACCCTGCTAAACGAATCGGAAGAAGCGCTGCAAGCAGCCTTGGCTTTATTCCCGCCGCAGCGCATCACAGAGATGATTGAAGAAGCTAAGACTTTGCTAAAAAATATTGAGGTAAAGGGGCACAGCTTGCCAGCGGCCTGGCAACGGCTTGCACAAATGGAGGGGTGGTTAGAGGTTGAATAACACGGATTAAAGGCACGCCAAGTTGGTTGCGTAATAAGCATTCGATCACTACCGAAGCTAAATGTATGATTACAAGACTTGACCCCTAAACTTTTTGACCCCTAAACTTTTCTAAACTTTTCGATCACTACCGAAGCTAAATGTATGATTACAAGACTTGACCCCTAAGCTTTTGTTTTCTAAGCTTTTGTGCTTCTGTGACCCCTTCTGCTTGATCGTTTTGAATAGATGAAGGGGCCGCTTCCCCTTTACGCCATCAATAGACAGCAAAGGGAAGCGCCCCCGTATTCCGCTCAGCGCGCGACCGGGATCACGCTGTTGGAAACGGCCGAGGCGGCGCTGATGCCGATAGCGTTGGTTGCGGTAACGGTAAAGGTGTAGGCGGTGCCGTTGGTCAGGCCGGTCACCGTGCAGGGCGATGACGATAACTGGCAGGATTTGGTAAAGCCGCCGGGGCTGGAGGTGGCCGTGTAGCGTGTGATGGCCGAGCCGCCATTGTTAACTGGGGCGGTAAAGTACACTCCGGCACGGGTATTACCCGCTATGGCGGTGCCGATGGTCGGCGCGTCCGGCCGGGTGGCCGGCAGCGTGGTGGCCGAAACTGCGGTGGACTGTGCCGAGCAGTTGTTGGCCGCGTTGCACGCCGCTACCGTGTAGTTATAAAGCGTCGATCCGGTCAATCCGCTATCGATGAAGCTCAAAACATTGCCCAGGGTCGCGATCAGCACTCCATCGCGATAGACCGTATAACCCGTCACCGCAATGCTGTGAGTCGCAGCTGCCCAGGCCAGGTTCACTTGTATCGCGCTGAATGTGTTCGCGCTTAAGCCGGTCGGTATGGTGGGGGCAGTGAATAGCCCTGAGGTACCGAGCGCAACGGTGTACCGAGCTCCCGCCGTAATCGCAGTTACCCCGTTCAAGCCTGCAGGTACCGTCGATTGGCTGTATTCGTTTTCCCCCCACGCCACGACCGTGCCGTCGTCCTTCAAGGCTACGTTGTAATAACCCCCCGCCGCAATCGCAGTCACGCCGCTCAAGCCTTCGGGTATTGTGGTTTGGCCGTCGGTGTTGTCTCCCCATGCCACCACCGTACCGTCGCTCTTCAAGGCTAGGGTATGCCTCACTCCTGCCGCTATGGCGGCCACTCCACTCAAACCTGCGGGTATCGTCGTTTGGCCGTAGATGTTTTCTCCCCATGCCACCACCGTACCGTCGCTCTTCAAGGCTAGGGTATGCCTGTCCCCTGCCGCTATGGCGGCCACTCCACTCAAACCTGCGGGTATCGTCGTTTCGCCGTAGGCGTTGTCTCCCCATGCCACCACCGTGCCATCGTCCTTCAAGGCCACGATGTAAGATCCCCCCGCCGCAACCGCAGTCACGCCACTCAAGCCTGCGGGAATCGTCGTTTGGCCGTTGTAGTTGTTTCCCCACGCCACCAGCGTGCCGTTGCTCTGCAAGGCTGCGCTGTGAGAACCTCCCGCTGCAATCGCGGTCACGCTGCTTAGGCCTACGGGTATCGTCGTTGAGCCCTCATAGTTTGATCCCCACGCCACCACCGTGCCGTCGCTCTTCAAGGCCAAGGTGTGCAAACCTCCCGCCGCAATTGCGGCCACCTCACTCAAGCCTACGGGTATCGTCGTTTGGTCTGTGAAGCTGTAGATGTATGTGTCTCCCCACGCCACTACCGTGTCGTATCTCTTCAAGGCTACGGTGTGCCGAAAACCCGCCGCAATTGCGGTCACGCCACTCAAGCCTGCGGGTATCGTCGATTGGTTTTTGTCGTTAGATCCCCACGCCACCACCGTGCCGTCGCTCTTCAAGGCCACGGTGTGCTGGTTACCCGCCGCAATCGCGGTCACGCCGCTCAAATCTGCTGGTGTCGTTGTTTCGCCGTAGGTGTTCAACCCCCACGCTACCACCGTGCCGTCGCTCTTCAAGGCCGCAGTGTGATAGCCTCCCGCTGCAATCGCGGTCACCCCGCTCAAGCCTGCGGGTATCGTCGTTTGACCCGTACCGTTGTAACCCCACGCCACCACTGTGCCGTCACTCTTCAAGGCCACGGTGAAAGAATTTGCCGCCGAAATCGCGGTCACGCCACTCAAGCCTGCGGGTACCGTCGTTTCACCCGAACCGTTGTAACCCCACGCCACCACCGTGCCGTCGCTCTTCAAAGCCACGGTGTGAGAATTTCCCGCCGCAATCTCGGTTACGCCGCTCAAGCCTGTGGGTATCGTTCTTTGGCCGTAGCGGTTGCTTCCCCACGCCACTACCGTGCCGTCGCTCTTCAAGGCGACGGTGTGATAACCACCCGCCGCAATCGCGGTCACGCCGCTCAAATCTGCTGGCACCTTGGTTTGGCCGTATTGATTCCTTCCCCACGCCACCACCGTGCCGTCGCTCCTCAATGCCACAGTGTGATAAAACCCTGCCGAAGTCGCGGTCACGTGGCCCAAGTCTGCGGGTATCGTCGTTTGGCCGTAAGTGTTGTCTCCCCACGCCACCACCGTGTCAGAAGTAGCCTGCGCCTGCCCGACACTCCCCAGCAAACAGAAGAATAGAGCCAGCCATGATCCGATGGCACCTAGGCTACCCGTGTTGCGGTTGAATATTTTTAACATGGCAGATTTCCTTCTGATGAGTAATCGTTTTGAATAGGGAGGTATGGCAGTGAGCCGCAGGCTTGCTGGATGTGAAACTGTTGCGCTGGATCGAATTCGGCGATTGCCGCAGGGGTGGCGGCTATTGGCAGCTTGAGCGGGTTGGCTTTGCAGGGCGTCATTAGAATCAGGCCTTTACTTAATTTTTCATGGAAGCATGGCAGGGGTCAACATGGAAGGGGCAGGTCTTGCCTTTTGCCATCGCCTTTCCCCGCCCGCCAATAATGCGACTAACCTGTGAACAAGTCAATACGCATGCGTATGGAAGCGCAAAAGCGGGGCAGGCTTGGGTTGTTGTGTTGCACCAAAAGCGGGTCAGGCTTGGGTTGTTGTGTTGAATGTAGTTTGTAAGGCTTGACCCCATTGTTCTGCTCATTGTTCTGCTTGCAAGCATTGCTGTTGATTGGGCATATAGCTCAAATGGCCGAACGACTGATTGGCGAGGCTGTAGAGAGCGCGCAATTACATCCGCAATTAATGTGATCACATGTCGTAAAGCCGTGCCGAACTATCGGTGATGTTGCTGGCAAAGCGTGTGATCGATTCGCCCGAATTGCTGCGAAAATAAAAGTCCCATGGTCGGCTTGGCATGAGTTGCGAAATCAAGTGCGCGGCGCATTCAATCGCGCCGAAGAGGCTTGATTCGTGGGGAAACCTCAGTGTCTGACCCTTCCATACGCATGCGTATTGAATTATTCACAGGTTAGTCGTATTATTGACGGGCGGGGAAAGGCGATGGCAAAAGGCAAGCCCCCTTCCATGCCTCCATGAAAATTTAAATAAAGGCCTGACCCTAATGACGCCCTGCAAAGCCAACCCGCTCAAGCGGCCAATAGCCGCCACCCCTGCAGCAATCGCCGAATTCGATCCAGCGCAACAGTTTCACATCCAGCAAGCCTGCGGCTCACTGCCACGCTTCCCTATTCAAAACGATCACTCATCAGAAGGAAATCTGCCATGTTAAAAGTATTCAACCGCAACACGGGTAGCCTAGGTGCCATCGGATCATGGCTGGTTCTATTCTTCTGTTTGCTGGGGAGTGTGGGGCAGGCGCAGGCTACTTCTGACACGGTGGTGGCGTGGGGAAACAACAACTTAGGCCAGACGACGATACCCGCAGACTTGAATCAGGTAACCAAGATTGTGGGGGGATTTACACACACCGTGGCCTTGAAGAGCGACGGTACGGTGGTGGCGTGGGGAGACAACACCTTAGGCCAAACGACGATACCCTCAGGCTTGAGCGGCGTGACCGCGATTGCGGCGGGTGGTTATCACACCGTGGCCTTGAAGAGCGACGGCACGGTGGTGGCGTGGGGAAGCAACGAATTCGGCGAAACGACGATACCCGTCGGCTTGAGCGGCGTGACCGCGATTGAGGCGGGATTTAATCACACGGTGGCCTTGAAGAGCGACGGCACGGTAGTGGCGTGGGGAAGAAATATCGAGGGCCAAACGACATTGCCCGCAGGCTTGAGCGGCGTGACCGCGATTTCGGCCGGAGATTATCACACCGTGGCCTTGAAGAGTAACGGCATAGTGGTGGCATGGGGAAACAACTACTACGGCCAATCGACGATACCCGCAGGCTTGCGCGGCGTGACCGCGATTGCGGCGGGATTTGGTAACACCGTAGCCTTGAAGAGCGACGGCACGGTCGTGACGTGGGGAGACAACACCTACGGCCAAACGACGATACCCGCAGGCTTAACCGGGGTGACCGCGATTGCGGCGGGGAGTCATTTCACCGTGGCCTTGAAGAGCGACGGCACGGTGGTGGCGTGGGGAAGAAACGACCTCGGCCAGTTGACGATACCCGCTGAGTTGAGTGGCGTGAGCGCGATTTCGGCGGGAGGTTTTCACACCGTAGCCTTGAAGAGTTACGCCACGGTGCTGGCGTGGGGAAGCAACTACTCTGGCGAAACGACGATACCCTCAGACTTAAGCGGGGTGACCGCGATTGAGGCGGGATCCCAGCACACCGCGGCCTTGAAGAGTGACGGCACCGTCGTGGCGTGGGGAAACAACACCTACGGCCAAACGACGATACCCGCAGACTTGAGTGGCGTGTCCGCGATAGGTACGGGAGTTGATCACACCGTGGCTTTGAAGAGCGACGGCACGGTGGTGGCGTGGGGAGAAAACACCTTCGGCCAAACCACGATACCCGCAGGTTTGAGCGGCGTGACCGCGATTGCGGTGGGTGGTTATCACAACGTGGCTTTGAAGAGCAACGGCACGGTGGTGGCGTGGGGACTCAACCCGAAGATACCCGTAAACTTGAGGGGCGTGACCGCGATTGCGGCGGGTCTTTATCACACCGTGGCTTTGAAGAGCGACGGCACGGTGGTGGCGTGGGGAGGCAGCCCCTTTGGCGAAGCGACGGTACCCACAGGCTTGAGCGGCGTAACCGAGATTTCGGCGGGAGCTTCTCACAGCGTGGCCTTGAAGAGTGACGGCACCGTCGTGGCGTGGGGAGACAACTTCTACGGCCAAACAACGACACCCGCAGGCTTGAGCGGCGTGACCGCGATTGCGGCGGGAAATTCTCACAACGTGGCCTTGAAGAGTGACGGCACGGTGGTGGCATGGGGATACAATAACCTCGGCCAAACGACGATACCCGCAGGCTTGAGCGGCTTAACCGCGATAGCGGCGGGAGGCGATTACACCCTGGCGCTTGCAACCGACACCACCCCGCCCGTCATTACGCCCTCTGTAGCGGGTGGCGTTTATCCGTCAACGCAGAGCGTCACCCTGACCGCCGATGAGCCTGCGACGATCTACTACACGCTGGATGGTACGACGCCGACCACGGCATCGGCAGTTTACAGTGCGCCGATCAGCATCAGCGTCACGACGACGTTGAAGTATTTCGGTCAGGACACAGCGGGCAATGCCAGCACAGCGCAGACGCAGAGCTATACGATCAGCACATTGTCGATCAGCACATCCCGTCTTACCAACGGCATTGCGGGTATTGCATATCGCGCAACCTTAAGTGCAAGCGGCGGCACATCGCCTTACACCTGGAATATGCTCGGACTGCCTGCGGGCTTGAGCATCAACGCCTCTACCGGCGTCATCTCCGGCACACCTGAGGCCGTCTCCGGTACCGGTTTCTTTGGATTAACGGCGACAGTGACCGATGCAGTAAATACTTCCATCAGTAAATTACTTTCCATCATTATTTCGAATCTTACTCCGCCCACCGTACCAACCGGTTTGACCGCGAGCGCACGCAGCGCGACACAGATTGACCTGTCCTGGACGGCCTCGACCGACAACGTCGGGGTAAAGAATTACCGCGTCTATCGCAACGGTGTACTGATCAGAGCTCCGACTGGAATAAGCTTTACTGATACCGGCCTGACGAGCGCGACTGTTTATAGCTACACCGTGGCAGCGTGTGATACGGAAGACACCTGCTCGAGACAGTCTGCGGCGGTCTCTGCGACTACGCTATAGCGGATAACCTGAACCAGCAGCTCGAAACCGACGCGGATAACGACGCCCTGGCAGGGGCGTTGAAACAGAAAATGGGGACAAACAAAAAATGGCAACAATTGGGGTCAGTCTGACCCCAATTGTTGCTTATTCTTGGATCAATGGTGTCTGACCCCATTTGACCACCCCATTTGACCCCATTGATTCCCAAGTTGGTTACGCGATAAGCATACGATCCCTACCGAAGCTAAATGTATGCTTACAAGACTTGACCGAAGTGTATGCGAAGTGCGAAGTGCGGCTAACTACGTAGCGAGTTTCGCCGTTACGTTCATCATTCTCTGTCGCAAGGCATTACTGGGCGTCTTCTGCACCCGTATAGGCGGCCACTCCAGCCAAACACGATGAGCCAACCGGTTGTCCCCAGCCACAGCAGGCTGAAAGCCATTTCAAAGATTTTTTCAACCGTGGAGCAACGATCGTAGTTCATGCATTCTGCGGAAGAAACGAACGCCATCGCGAAAGAGGTAACGACTAAAACCAAAACACAGTAAACAATCACGACAATAATTCTGCGCCAAGCGGGCGGGTAGGTATAACGCTCAACATCATTTCGGCGCTCAGATAAAACATCATAAGTAGCTAACCCGTTTGTATCCTTGTGAATAACGAGGGAGCGGGCCACCATGTCATGCAAGGCTTGGTGTTTGCTTGTCGTTAGTGCAAAGATAAACGACAGCCAACCGAATAAAAATTTGACCAAAAATCGAAGTGTAGCTGCGACGATATTGATATTCCCCTGACCGTTCATCCGCGTAACACGAATGTTCATTAGGTGGTGCCCAACCGTCCCGCCTGTGAATGCGACCATGGCGGGTTCCAAAACGAATATGGGCAAGACAAACATCATCGCTTTCGCATAAAAATGCGTTAAGCCAAGTGTATCTCCTGCGATAAGTGTCGCAAATACTGACACCGGAACCAGAACGGAGTCGATCAGAACCGCACGGACTCGCTTTATCAGTCGCGGATAAAATAGCGCGGTCATTGGTTAATGACACATACCGTTTTATTTCGCCAAGTGAGTCTATTTTTTCGCATTATGGGGTGTTTTCTTCAGCATCAAAATCCCACTTGTTTGGATTTTCAATTTTTTTGATTCTATCAATATCGGTTTGGATAATTGAATCGGTGACCACGTAATATTTTGAGTCCAATTCATTCATCCCGCGAATTAGTGAATATTCCGCAACAGCTTCTTGTTCGACAAGAATGGGGCCAGAACCTGCCCAGTGACGATCTGCCCCATTTTTCTTAACACCGGAAATCCAGTACGTTTCGCCTGTCTCGATATCAACGTAGTTACCCGACATCCCGCCGCCTTTAGCTTTTTTAAGCCCTCGACCATTGAAATATACCGTGGTCTTCGATCTTGAAAGCGTAACGCGGCCTATCCAGGCGGGACCCTTGTCTCCGAAGCCTGACTTTAGCTCGATGTATCGAAGCATGCTCATAGCCGGTTGTATGGAAAAGCACCGCACAAATTTTTCACCGCCCCGCGCTCGCCGCGAATGCGTAAGAATGCACCTGTCTCGTCGGCACGCTCTTCCAGCACTTCGCAGCTCGCGAAAATTTCGCCGCGCATTTGCTGTGCCGACCAGGGCAGGAAAAGTTCACCTTCTACGCGATCACGCTGGAAAAACGCGATGATCGCTTCGCGTAATTTCGCGACATCGCCGCTGCGGCGCGCGCTCATTACGAGGCAGTCGGGATACTGTGCGCGCAGCGCTGCTTCGCGTTCAGCTTCTGCTGCTGCGTCGCCGACGTGGTCGATTTTATTGAAGATACGAATACGCGGCACGTCCTCTGCACCGATCTCCTTGAGTACGGCGTCGGTTACTTCGCGCTGCCGCTCATAGCCGGGGTCGCTCGCGTCGATGACGTGGAGCAGCAGCGAGGCGTCGAGCGCCTCGTCCAGCGTCGATTTAAACGATGCGACCAGCCCGTGCGGCAAGTTTTTGATGAAGCCGACGGTGTCGCTGACGAGTACGCGCGGCAGGCTTTCTGGTTGAAGGGCGCGCACGGTGGTGTCGAGCGTGGCGAAGAGTTTATTCTCGACCAGGACATCGCTGCCGGTGAGCGCGCGCATCAGGGTAGATTTGCCCGCGTTGGTGTAGCCGACGAGGGCAACGTTAGCGATTGTTTCGCGCGCCTGCCGCCGCGCGCGCTGTGTCTTGCGTTCGGCATCCATGGCCGTGATCTCCAGTTGCAGCTCGGCGATACGGTCGCGGATTTTGCGTTTATCCAGCTCGGTGTGTGACTCGCCAGCACCCCGGCCACCGGTGCCGCTGCGCTGTCGGCCTTGCGGCCCGGCGAGTTTTGCCGCTTCGCGCAGGCGCGGCGCCATGTAGCCAAGGCGCGCGATCTCGACCTGGGCGCGCGCGGCGCGGGAGCGGGCGTGACGGTGGAAAATTTCGAGGATAACCATGGTGCGGTCCATCACTTCACACGCGACTTCTTTTTCCAAGTTGCGCGCCTGAGAGGGCGATATTTCGTGATCGACAAACACGACGTCGATCACGCCTGCATGGGGGTCGGCGGCGGGGGCTCTTTCCATCTCGATGGGCGCTGATTCCTGGTCCACGAAAGCGCGTATCTCCTCCCGCTTGCCGACGCCGAGGTAAGCTGTCGTGTCGAAGCTATTACGCTTTTGCGTGAAGGTGGCGACGATCTCATAACCCAAGGTCTTGGCTAGATCGCGCAGCTCGGCCAGCGATGACTCGAACTCGATGTCGCTCACATGGGGTAGTTGCACGGCGGCAACAATGGCGGATTTTGGCTTATCTTTGCTGTCTGATCGCATGCGGGGATGGCTTTATGGAATGGGTGAAGGCGCACAGTATAGTCTGCCTGGGCAATCGGCGACGACATGCCAGCAAACCCTGGATAGCAGACGCTATTCCGGGTCGCGATAACGATCCGGCGTGAGCTTGACCCACTCGTTTTCTTTTAGCACTACTTCGTATTTCGCCCACGCGGCGAATTCGTTGCGCGGTAGGGTAGCGCTTTTGCGCCGCTCAGGGCCCGCAACATTTTTGAAGGTGACGCTGCCATCGGCATGTTCGCGCGTGATTTGACGCACTGCCCAGCGGCTACCGTAGATGCCGTTGCTATAACTACTACCGTATTTGATTGTCGATTCGTCCATATTCGCTCCGGTGTGTATTTTGACCGTTGCGACGACGCCCAGGCAAGCTTGTCGATCATAAAAACACGTGATAGCGATGGCATGAAAAGCACCGCGATTTGGCCTACAGAGGCGCGCTCGAACAGGCTTTAAGCGCGTGCTATCCAGCCTGCAACGGTTTTACCACGCTCGGTAAGCCACCGCGCTGGCTCGTGCAGTGCTGCTGCCAAAGTAACGCCCTCGCCCACTACGCTGAAACAGGCCGCAAAAAACGGCGTCAAAGCGCTGCGACTTTCGGCTTCGATTGCGCCCGAGAGCAAGATCACGGGGACCCGCGCCGCCAGTGCGTGACGCGCCGCGATCAACGGTAGTTTTCCATGTAAGGTTTGCGCGTCCGTTTTGCCTTCGCCGGTGATGAGCCAATCAGCTTCAACGAGCCGCGCATTGAGTTGCATTTTTTCACACACGACCTCTGCTCCCGGACGGGAATTTGCGCCCAGCAACAATAGTGCAAAAGCCAAACCGCCTGCCGCACCAGCGCCTGCTTGAGCCGAAAATGCGCGCCCCGCCCACGCGTCACCCAGGCGAGAATAGTGCGCGAGCGCATGATCGAATCCGGCCACTTGCTCGGGCAGCACGCCTTTTTGCGGGCCGAATATTACCGTCGCACCCAGCGGCCCACACAGCGGGTTATCTACATCGGTCAGCACCGTGATCTCAGATTCAGCCAGCCGCGCATCCAAGGCAGTGAAATCAATTCGCGCTAATGCCATCAACCCATTTGGGCTCGGCTTGATCGTGCATCCATCCGCATCGAGCAGCTTGACGCCTACTGCCGCGAGCAGCCCCGCCCCACCATCGTTGGTGCTGCTGCCGCCCAGGCCGATCAGAAAACGGCGCACCCCCTGATCCAAACAGTATCGCAACAGCTCGCCCAAACCCTGCGTCGTGCGCTCGGCAACATCAATCCGCGCTTGAGCGAGTCCGGCTATTTGCGCGGCTTCCAGCACTGCGATTGTGCCTTGCGCATCGCTTAGCAAACCATAACTCGCTTCCAGGAGATCGCCGTTCGCATCGGTCACCCGTGCCGTCTTGCGCTCACCTTGGGCTGCGAATAACAGCACATCAAGTGTGCCTTCGCCACCATCGGCGAGTGGCAGGCATTGCGTGATCGCATCGGGCAAGACATGCCGGATACCCGCCTCAATGGCGCGTGCTGCGTCCAAGGCGCTGAGTGTGCCTTTGAATGAATCGGGGGCGATGAGGATTTTCAAGTGACGACGTTGCGCGGATTGCCCGCGACAAATGCTTCGATGTTATCCATCAACTGGTCGGCAAGTATCTGCATTGCTTGGCGGCTGCCCCAAGCGACATGTGGTGTCAGAATAAAATTTGGCAGCTTGAGATCGAGCAAGCGATTGCCCTCGCGTGGCGGCTCCACACCAAGCACATCGAAGCCCGCACCCGCGATGCGGCCCGAGATCAAAGCGATTTCCAGCGCCGCCTCATCTACCAAATTGCCGCGTGCGGTATTAATCAAAATCGCACTGCGCTTCATCAATTCAAACTCGCGCGTGGAAATCATATGGCGCGTCGCGTCATTCAGTGGCGCATGCAGGGTGATGACATCGCTCTGCGCCATCACGGCATCGTATGCGGTATAGCCCTCACGCACAGCACTAGCCCCCTTATGCTCGGCCACCAACACTTTCATGCCGAACGCTTCGGCCAGCTTACGCACCGATTTACCTAAGCCGCCATTGCCGACGATGCCGAGTGTGCTGCCGTAGAGATCGTTGATCGGCTGGGTAAACAAACAGAATTGCTCGGCTTGCTGCCACAATCCATTTTGCACATCTTGACGCCACGCCAGCAGATTGCGGCGTAGCGCCAGCATCAGCATGAATACATGCTCGGGCAAGGTATGCACCGCATAGTTGCGGATATTCGACACCACGATACCGTGCTCGCGACAGTAGGCGAGGTCGATGTTGTCCGTGCCGGTGGCGGCAGCGGCGATCATTTTGAGTTGCGGCAACTGCGCCAACAAGTCACCCGGCAACTTGACCTTATTACTGATCGCAATAGTCGCATCCTGCAAATGCGCCACCACTTGCGCGGGCGTGGTCTGTTCATAATCTTGCCAACGATGCGCGAAGCTGGGAGGACGCAGCGCGGCGATCAGGCTTTCGCGATCAAGAAATACGATGGTGTGTTCCATAAATTCCCTCTTTAGCCACGGATGCACACAGATTCAGTTGGGGTTTATCCGTGTGCATCTGTGTTCATCCGTGGTTCCAAACGATTTTTCTAAAGACCGGACATGCGCTCCACCACTTTCATCACCGCAGCTGAATCCAGCTCGGCAGCGCCCGTACCCATCAATGCGTTCATGTGCTGCATCACCAGCGCAGAAGCGGGCAAGGCTAAACCCAATTCTTTTGCGGTCTGCATCACGATGTTCATGTCTTTTTGATGCAAGCGGGTTTTGAAGCCAGGCTGGTAGTTATTGTCGAGCATGCGCTTGCCGTGCACTTCGAGAATGCGGCTGGCGGCAAAGCCACCCATAAGGGCATCACGCACTTTGCCTGCATCGACGCCGTTTTTGCGCGCGAAGGTGAGCGCTTCGGCTACGGCTTCAATCGTGACCGCTACCACGATCTGGTTGCAGGCTTTGGCCACTTGGCCTGCGCCGTTGTCGCCCACCAATACGATATTTTTGCCCAGGACTTCGAACAGCGGCTTCACGCGCTCGAACACCTCGGGCTTGCCGCCGACCATGATCGAGAGTGTGGCGTTGATGGCGCCGACATCGCCGCCCGAAACGGGGGCATCCAGCATGTCCACACCGCGCGCCTGCAAGGTATCGGCAAAGCGCCGAGTGGCGGGCGGCGAGATGGTGCTCATGTCCACCACCACTGCGCCCGGTTTCGCGCCTTGCGCCACGCCGTCCGCCGCGAACAATACTTGTTCTACATCCTGCGTATCTGACACCATGATGAAAGTGACATCCGCTTTCGCGGCCGCCTCAGCGACAGTAGCGCAGGCAGTGCAACCCGCTAGCGCTAATGGCATCATGGATTCGGGGCGACGGCCATGCACGAATACCGTATGCCCGGCTTTTTGCAAATTGAGCGCCATGGGACGACCCATGATGCCGAGTCCGATAAATGCGACGTTCATATTTATCTCCTAAATGAGGATCGCTGTTCACTGCACAAGCAATGGACAGGATTAACAAGATTTCGCAGGATTGGCAGGATTAAAACAAAACCAGTCTCTCATCTTGTTAATCCTGTTTAAATCCTGTTCATCCTGTCTATTGCCTTTGTAGCTTATTTATACAACACCGACGGTAACCACATGCCGATTGCTGGCCAGATATAGAGCAGCGCCATCGCCAGCACTTGAATCGCCATGAAAGGCATCATGCCTGCGAAGATTTGATTGAGTGTGACATGTGGCGGCGCGACGCCCTTCAAATAGAACGCTGCCATTGCCACCGGCGGCGAGAGGAAAGCCGTCTGCAAGTTGAGCGCGACCAGCAAACCAAAAAACAGCGGATCAATATTGAAATGCGCGAGCAGCGGAATGAAAATCGGCATGAAGATCACGATGATCTCGGTCCATTCCAGTGGCCAGCCCAGGATGAAGATAATGAACTGGGACAATAAGAGGAATTGGGTTGGCGTCATATCAAGCGAAAGCACCCACTTTTCGACGATATCCTGCCCACCCAAGAGCGCAAATGCGGCAGAAAAAATACTCGACCCAACAAACAGCCAGCACACCATGGCCGATGTCTTGGCGGTTAAAAACGCAGATTCTCTCAACGTGGGCGCGAGCCCGACTTGAAACACGGCTACCACGCACCAGATGCCGATTGCTGTCATGGACATCCAACCCACCCACTCCGGGGGCCCCGCATGCAGCACTTCGACCCGGAACAAGATAAACCACACCACTGAAACTGCGAACAGGAGCCACAACGGAATCCACAGCGGCAAGATTTTTTGCTTTACAGCTTTTGCTTTACCGATGAAATAGTAAGCCGCTGCCAGCACAAAGCCGCCGAACGAGCCGACCGCCGCAGCTTCGGTCGGCGTGGCCAAACCGAATACGATGGTTCCGAGCACGGCAAGAATCATCACCGCCAGCGGGAAAAAAGAAGATAACAACATCTTGAATATTTCGAGCCGCGTGAAGGTGAGCAGCGTATAGAGCAGCCCGATTAAAACGACACCGACGGCCAAGGTGATCCAAAATGCGCCAGGCGTAGGCAAACGTTGCCAATCGTCACTAGGCGCGGAAGGCAGTAACGCGGCTGGCTCTTTCACGCTATCCAGTGGCGCCGATTGCAAATCTTCCGCAGGCGGTTCCTTCACCTCCACTGGCGGCTCTTGCAGCCCCTCCACTGGCGGCTCTTGCAGCCCCTCCGC
The DNA here is from genome assembly GCA_043750335.1 of Betaproteobacteria bacterium. Taxonomy (GTDB): domain Bacteria; phylum Pseudomonadota; class Gammaproteobacteria; order Burkholderiales; family Thiobacteraceae; genus RBG-16-58-11. The sequence continues at coordinate 15,924 of JAYVBU010000050.1, forward strand.
AGGTGGCTCTTGCACCCCGTTAGCCTGCGTGTCACGCCCGGCCGGGACGCTGGACGATTGTTCTGCCAATGTCCCCATCTCTTGCAATGCGGAGGTATCCGTTACCAAATTCGGCTTGGTCAAAGAATGCCAAGTCAGACCCATGATGACGGCAAAGATGAGGGCGGGCAGCAGTGTCGTGGTCAGCTCGCGCATAATTTTGTTTGCGGGAACAGCCGCATCGCGTTTGCCGGTGAATGCGCGTAGCAACGCAGGTAGGGCGCGGTTACCAAACAAGGCGGAGAGAGAAGCGTTATGCGCGGGCAACGCAACTTGGCGCTCGGCCTCCGGCAACGGCGGGGCTAATTCAGGCTTCCACTTCGCCATTAAAATCACGTAGCCCACATAGAGTAAGGCGAGCATAAGGCCAGGGAAAAACGCACCCGCATACAGCTTAACTACCGACACGCCCGCCGTAGCGCCATAGACAATCAACATCACCGAAGGGGGAATCAAAATACCCAGGCAGCCACCCGCCGTAATCACGCCCGCCGTGAGTTTGACGTTATAACCAGCGCGCAGCATGGCAGGCATCGCGAGCAAGCCCATCAGCGTCACGACAGCACCAACGATGCCGGTTGCCGTAGCAAAAATCGCGCAGGTAACGAGTGTGGCCACCGCGAGTGAGCCGGGGATGCGCGCTAAGGCCAAATGCAAACTCTTGAACAGCTTTGCGATCAGGTTCGCGCGCTCGACCAAGTAACCCATGAACACAAACAAGGGGATAGAGATCAATACGTCATTGGTCATGACGCCATAGGTGCGCTGCACCATCAGATCGAGCGTCTGGCGGATGGCGATATCCGGGTTGACGCTACTGTAAGCTAGCCAGGCGAATAAGATGCCCATGCCCATCAAGGTAAATGCCGTAGGAAAACCCAGCATGATCGTCACCACCACTAAACCCAGCATCAACAGGCCCAAGTGACCATTCGTCATGTGGCCCCAGGGCAGGAGCACGGCAACGGCGATCAGTATAATAGCCATGAGTAAGAAGCCAAATCGTAATTCTTTCTTCACGATTTTCCTCCCGTCTGTACGACGTACTGATCGAGCTTGGCGATATCCTCGTCTTTTACATGCACCATTTCCTTGAGTTTTTCCACATCGACTTCTTCTACATCCTGTACGCGCGAGGGCCACGCGCCCTCACGCAGGCAGATCACGCAACGCACGATTTCCACCAGACCTTGCATCAATAAAAATAGGGCCGCCAATGGAATGACAAATTTAAAGGGGTAAAGCGGCAAGGGTTCTGGACTGAAAGTCTGCTCGTGGATCGCCAGCGACTCGTTGGCGTAAGTCCAACCCGCATAAGCCATGGCAAAAATACCCGGCAGAAAAAAAACGATATACAAAACAAGATCAATCGCCGCTTGGGTGCGCGGCTCGAAGAACCCATACAACACATCGCCCCGAACGTGGCCGCTGGTTGCCAGGGTATATGCGCCCGCCATCATGAACAGTGTGCCGTAAAGCATGATCTGTGCATCAAGCACCCAGGCATGCGGCGTATTCAGGACATAGCGCGAGAATACTTCCCAAGCAATGAGCAGCGTCAGGCCGATGATGCTCCAGGAAAAAAAATGGCCAGCGAAAGTGCTGACCCGATCAACCAAAAGCAATATTTTCTGCATTGACGTAACCCTAAGATGATAGCGGGTCGAGCATGCCCGACCCGCTATAAATGGCTGACAAAACCAGGCGCGGCACACCTCGCCCCTACGTACCTGGACTCAGGCTTTCTTTTTGCCAAAGTAATGGTTGTAAGCCATTTTGTAATCGACATTGGTATCGTTTTGCCAACGCGCAGCACGCTGCGCAAAATCGCGCATGGAGTCCATCACTTTTTTAAAGGACGGGTTCTCGGCCATTTTTGCGGCGGTGACCCTGTCCCAGGATGCCAATTGCGCTTGCAAAATCGCATCCGGCGTCTTGTAAAATTTGACGCCTTTTTTCTCGCTCATATCAATGTAATCTTTGGAGTAGCGATCAATTGCTTTCCAGGACATATCAGCGGAACTGGCCTCCACTGCGTGCTTGATGATGGCTTTCAACTCGCCGGGCAAGGTATCGTATTTTTTCTTGTTGAAGAGCACTTCAAACTGCTCGCTGGGTTGGTGGAAGCTTTGCAGCATGCAAACTTTGGCCACATCCGGGAAACCCAACAAGTTGTCGCTGGACGCGTTGTTGAATTCAGCCGCGTCGAGCAGACCACGATCCAGTGCCGGCACGATCTCACCGCCGGGCAAGGGATTCACCGCCGCGCCCATGTCCTTGAAAATATCCACCGCCAAGCCGACCGTGCGGTACTTCAAGCCTTTGAGATCAGTGGCCTTGGTGACCGGCTTTTTGAACCAACCGAATGGCTGAGTAGGCATCGGACCATACAACATGGAGACCACATCCATATTCATAGTCTTATACACATCTTCTAGCAGCTCTTTACCGCCGCCGTAGTAGTGCCACGCCAAGACCATGTTTGCATCCATGCCAAAAGCGGGGCCGGACCCCCACAGCGCCACGGCAGAATTTTTTCCGTACCAGTAAGCCACCACGCCATGGCCACCATCCAGCGTACCCTTGTTGACCGCATCGAGCAGATCAAATGCCTTGACGACAGACCCCGCAGGCAGCATCTCAATTTTGAGCGCACCACCCGACATATCGTTTACTTTTTTGGAAAAATCAACAGCATATTCATGAAAGATATCTTTGGTCGGCCACGTGCTTTGAAAGCGCAGACTGATCGGTGCAGCGGCTTTACTGATCGCGGGAAAGCCCATCGCGGCTGCACCCGTGGCAGTGGCTGCGGCCGCGCCAAGAAATTTACGGCGGCTGACTTGCGTTTCTGCGGATGGTTTTTTGCTGTCTTCTTTGCTCATGGTTGTCTCCTGACGATGTTGTTGTTGACTGAAATTAAGACGGTTTGAAACAACGATAAACGACTCCTCCACCACTCCAATTTCACATACCGAAAAACAGTCCTGCATACCAATAAAGCCTATACCCCATTAAGCGCAAGTTCAAGCGATTGAATCACCCACGCTCACCCTAGCACCACAATCAGCACGCGCGCCGGTCCATGTGCGCCGAGCGTTACAGTCTGCTCGATATCCGCTGTGCGCGATGGGCCGGAAATAAAATTCACCGCGCGCGGCAAACTGCCGCGCTCACGCCGGAGCAAATCCCAAGCATCCTCCATGGTGGCGACGATGCGTGTGCTATCCAGTACAGCGATATGCGTCTCAGGCAGCGCGCTAGTGGCGGCGGGTGTGTGCGCGCCGGAGAGCAACATCAACGTGCCGGTCTCGGCAATCGCGCAAAACACGCCAGTGATGCCCACCGTGTCATCCGCGCAGGCGGCTTGAGCCGCAACAACGATGTGTGCTGCGATCCAATCCAGGTCGAGAAAATCAGGCCAGCACAGCGCTTGGTGCGCCAAATGGTGATCCGACAAATAGCCTGCAATGGCATGCGGTAGCGCGTTGCGCTGACTTATGCGCAATACATCGCTGGATAAAGCTTGCGCCTTCTGAATAAACTGGCCGACTACATCTGCACAGGGTGCAGGCTGCGGGCCGCGCACCGGGCTTGCAATAATGCGCGCCACCTCGGGCACTACCGCATGTGGTTGCGCCGCACGGATACGCTGCAAAATAGTATCGCGCGAACTCACCGCTTGCCTCGTGCACGATATTGCGCGCGGAAGGTTTGTCCCGTAGGCGCAGGCAAATCGCGCTGCCGCGTCCAAGTACCGGGTAGCCAGCCGATACGCCCCTTAGCGCCGCCAAGTGCTGCCAATACAAGACATATCAACCCGGTACAGCGCGCATACCAAACGGGTCGCAAGGCCAACCAGGACCAGATGGCCAATATTTTGCGCTCCCCCCAGGGCCGCAAGTTAGCCTGGTGCTGCTGATGCCGAACCTCACGTAATAAATCAGGCAGTGGAATGCTCACCGGACAAACCTCCGCGCACACCCCGCATAAGGTCGAAGCATTGGGCAGCGGCAAAGTCTCGGCGAGTCCGACAAAAG